>NZ_JBFAOF010000981.1:0-2572 GCF_040675125.1 Spirillospora sp. NPDC049652
GGACGCTCACCGCCGAACCCGGCGCCGCCGCCCGCGCCCGCGCCCTCACCACCGCCCGCCTGCGGGACTGGGCCCGCCTCGGACGCATCGCCGCCGACCCCGCCGAGATCGACGACGTCACCCTCATCGTCGACGAACTCATCACCAACGCCGTCGTCCACGGGCGCGGCGCCGTCCGGCTCCTGCTGACCCTCGACGGCGCGCCCACCGCGCCGGTCCTGCTCGGCGAGATCAGCGACGACGACCCCGCCCTGCCCCCCGTGCCGCGCGGCCCCGTCCCCGAACCGCCCGTGCTGGACTGGTCCGAGGACGGCCGCGGGCTGCTGCTGGTCACGGCCCTGGCCACCGACTACGGGACCCGTCCCCGCCCACCGGGCAAGACCGTCTGGTTCACCCGCGACCTCAACCCCTGCCCCCGCTCCTGAAACCCCGCCCACCCGCCCCGGGACCGGTCAGATCACGCGGGCCGGACGGACGGTGGGTCAGGGCTGCAGCGGGCAGCGGTCCACCACCCACGCCTCCTCCTCGGCGTCCGCGCCGCCGCGCGGCGGCGCGGGCTCGTCGGTCAACCGGTCCAGATGCCACTCCACATGCGCCAGCGGCCCCCGCCACCCCGCCAGCAGGTCCGCGACCGGACGCGCCGGACCCGCACGCCCGAACCGCCGCGGCTCCGGCACCTCCCGCGCCCACACCACGTCGTCGCTGTCGGCGACCCAGCGCGCCAGGTCGTCCAGGACCTGCGACAGGTCCCGCGCCAGATCGCCCAGCGACCGCAGCGCCATCGCGTCCTGCACCATCGACTCCCACACCTCGAACGACGCGACGTGCTCGAACCCCTCCGGATACTCCGGCGGACGCCCCGCCGGCGCCGCCGGCCCGCCGGTCACCGCCGACCGCACCGCCGCGACCTGCCAGCGCGTCCACTCCGCCAGATGCCCCAGCACCGCGCGCAACGCCACCACGTTCGACGCCCCGCCGTCCTGGCCGCCCCGCGACCCGCGCCGGGAACCCCGCCCCGACCGGCCGCCGGGACCGTGTACCGACTCCACCGCCTCCCGCAACCGCATCCGGGTGAACTCCACCCGGTCCAGCGTCCACGCGCGGGCCTTCGCCGCGCCGTCGGCGCCGCGGCCCAGCGGGCCCCGCGCGGCCGGCTCGGCGGGCGGGCGCGGAGCCGGCACCCGCAACGCCGCCAGCAACGCGTCCAGGTCGCGCACACCGACACCCCGGCCCGACAGGAACGCCGCACCGATCCGCTCCAGCCGGAACAGCCGCGGCCCCTCCCGCGTCCGGCACCACCCGACCAGGTAGTCGGCGTCCGGGGCGGTCACCAGGCCGTGCGCCTCCACGTCCCGCACCGTCCGCGAACCCTGCCGGTCGGTGTACACCAGGCGCACCACCCGCCGGGTCCGGACGGCCTCGGCCAGCGTGTCCCGCACCGGGCCCACCAGCGACGCCGCCTCCCCGAGCGGCTCGCGCCGCGGCTGCGGCCGCAACGCGTAGCCCCGGCCGCGCTCGCGCCGCACCTCCAGCCCGCCGTGCGCCAGCAGCTCCACGTCCCGGCGGACCGTGCGGGCGCTGACGCCCAGCCGTCCCGCCAGGTCCCGGGCCTCGACCGCCTCCGGCGAGGCCCGCCGCAACTCGGCCACCAGCAACAGCAGCCGGTCGACCCGGTCCAGGTCGGCCGCGCCGCCCGCAGGGCCGCCCGCCGCGCTGTCCGCGGCACGCCGGACCCGGCCCTCGCGCACTCCTCGGTCGTCTGCCACCCACTCATCGTGACCGCAGACAGCGATCCCATGCCGCCCAGTGACACCCATGTCCCGCTCCAGCCACCCAACCGAGCGGCCCCGCCCACCCGGACCCGGCGTCCGGGACCCGTTCGGCCGCAGGACGGCGGCGGGGCCACTCGGCTCGGCTCGGCTCGGCCACTCGCGCGGGACGCGGCCACTCGCGCCGGGCACTCGGCCACTCGCGTGCGGCGGCGCGAGTGCTCGGCGCGTTGGGAGGCGGTCGCGGCTACCGCTGTTCCAGGCGGCTGCCGCGCGGAACCGTGACGGTCATGATGCTGCTCGGGACGTCCAGCTCGATCCGGTGCCAGCGGCCGCGCGGGACGATGGCGGCGGTCCCGGCCGGAAGCCGGACCTCCTCCCCGCCGCGCCCGGCGGACTCCGCCGGCTCGGGGCGCAGGCAGAGCCGGATCTTCCCGATGAGGCAGGACACCACCTCGTCGGCGTCCGGATGGACCTCCCAGTGGTCGGAGTGGACGTCCTCGGCGGTCTTGGCGTGGAAGACCGTCAGCCGCCAGTCGTCCGAGGCCGAGCCCTGGGCGTCGCGTTCGGCGCGGATCCCCCCGCCCCGGCGGAGGCGGAGGGACGACGCGCTCAGCTGGATCGGGACGACGCTCACGCCCGTCCCGCCTTCCTACGGCGATCTCTCATCGGACGCGTCCGTCACCGCGCGAGGGCGTCCCGGAGGAACGCGATGATGTCGGTCCGCGCGTTGTGCGCCTGGGGCTCCAGCACCGGCAGGCTGAGGAACGCGTGGCCCGCCCCCGGGTACTCGCTGAGCCGCG
>NZ_JBFAOF010000982.1:0-2571 GCF_040675125.1 Spirillospora sp. NPDC049652
CGCGCACGAGGTCGGCCAGGATCTCGGGCAACGCGTGGGGTTCGACGCGCGCGCGGGTGGCGAGGGCGAGCGCGCGGGTCGGTTCGTCCACGAGCTCACGCGGGCGCGCGGGGACGACGGCCGTGCGCACTCCTCCCGCCGAGGCCGCCGCGCCGGCGAGTTCGTCCGGTCCCGCCCCGCCGGACGGGACGTCCACGACGAACTCGTCCACCACGCCCTCGGGGCCGAGCTGGACGGTCAGGCCGAGGATGTTCGCGCCGCGCGCGGCCAGCGCCGCCGTCAGGGCGGCGAGCCGGCCGGGGCGGTCCTCGATCTCGGTGCGGATGCGCAGCAGCGGCATGACCTGGTCCTTCCGGAGGTCCGGTGGGGTGTGCACGGGGTGTTCCCCGGGTGTGCTCGGGGCGTGCTCGGGTGTGCTGCCGCCACTGTCGCCCGCCGGTGTTACGGAACCGCTACACCCGCGTGAGGTGAGAGTTTCACCTTCGCCTCCGGTCTTGAGCGGGCCCGGGCGAGCGCTTAGCGTTCCGTAAGTGATCTGCGTCCTGTCCGCTCCCGGCGGAGCTTTCCGCCGCGCGGGGCGGTGAGAGAGGAGCTGCGCACCGGGCGGCTGGCGCTGCGCCCGGTGGGCATGGGCGACCACGCGGCGCTGCTGGCGCACTGGACGGGTCCGCTCGTCCGCCGGCACCTGTTCGGCGACCGCCGGGTCTCCGCCGAGCAGGTCACCGAGATCATCGCCGCCAGCCGGCGGGACTTCGCCGCCGCCGGCTACGGCCTGTGGGCGCTGCGCCCGGCGCCGCGCCGGTTCGGCGGGACGGAGCCGGCCGACCGCGCGCTGCTCGGGGTGGCCGGGCTCTGCGGCCCCGACGCGGTGGGCGACGTCGAGATGGTCTACAGCCTGCAACCGGACCGCTGGGGCCAGGGGCTGGCCGCCGAGGCGGGGCTGGCGGTGCTGCGGCACGCGTTCACGGCGGCGGGGCTGCGCCGGGTCACCGCCGAGATCGACATGGCGAACGCCTCGTCCCTCGCGGTCGCGCAGCAGCTCGGGATGCGGCACCAGGGGATGGGGCCCGGCGGGACGGCGATCTACGCGATCGACCGCACCCAGTGGATCGGAACGCGTCACGGACTGGCCAGGAGACAACAGGATCCGTCGCCAGAGATGCTTTAGAGCGTCGAATACAGCAGTATTGGCGCATGTCACCTGCGTCCGGCGCGGCCCCCGCCCCTCGCTCCGCCGCCTCTGCTCCACGCTCGCCCGCCCCGCGCTCCGCCGCGTTCGGGGACGGCGCGGTCTCCCACTGGTACCGCGAGCCCGGCCTCCCCGAGCCCGGCGATCCCCTGCCCGGTGCGCGTGCCGCCGACGTCTGCCTCGTCGGCGCCGGCTACACCGGCCTCTGGACGGCCTACTACCTCAAGAAGGCCCAGCCCGACCTGCGGATCGTCGTGCTGGAGAAGGAGTTCGCCGGGTTCGGCGCGTCCGGCCGGAACGGCGGCTGGGTCGTGGGCGAGATCGCGGGCTCGCGCGAACGGTACGCCCGCCGCCACGGACGCGAGGCGGCCGTCGCGCTCCAGCGCGCGATGTTCGCGACCGTGGACGAGATTCTGCGCGTGGCGAAGGAGGAGGGCATCGACGCCGACCTGGTGAAGGGCGGCGTCCTCAACACCGCGCGAAACGCCGCGCAGGAGGCCCGGCTGCGCGCGACCGTGGCCGAGAACCGCGCCTGGGGCTGGTCGCGCGAGGACATCGTGCTGCTGTCCGGGTGCGAGGCGGCCGAGCGCATCGGCGTCGCGGGCCAGCGGGCCGCGTCGTTCTCCCCGCACTGCGCCCGCGTCCAGCCCGCCCGGCTCGCGCGCGGCCTCGCCGCGACCGTCCGGGCGCTCGGCGTGGAGGTCTTCGAGAACACGCCGGTGCTGCGCGTCGTGCCCCGCCGCGACGGCCGTCCGGCCGCCGCCGTCACCCCGCACGGGACGGTCACGGCCGAGCACGTGATCCGCGCGACCGAGGGCTTCACCGCGCGGCTGGCCGGGCACCGCCGCGACTGGCTGCCGATGAACAGCTCCATGATCGTCACGACGCCGCTGCCGGACGCGGTGTGGGACGCGATCGGCTGGCGGCACGGCGAGGTGCTGGGCGACATGGCGCACTACTACATGTACGCGCAGCGCACCGCGGACGGCCGCATCGCGTTCGGCGGACGCGGCCGGCCCTACCGCTACGGCTCCGGGATCGACGACGCGGGCGCGACAAGTCCCGAGACCGCCGACCTGCTCTGGGAGATGCTGACCGGGATGTTCCCCGCCGTCGCGGGCGAGGCGAGCGTCGACCACGCCTGGTCGGGCGTCCTCGGCGTCCCGCGCGACTGGTGCTCCACCGCCGTCCTCGACCACCGCACCGGCCTCGGCCACGCGGGCGGCTACACCGGGCACGGCGTCGCGACCACCAACCTGGCCGGACGCACCCTGCGCGACCTGGTCCTGCGCCGCGACACCGAGCTGACCGCACTGCCCTGGGTGGGCTGGCGGGTGCGGCGCTGGGAGCCCGAGCCGCTGCGCTGGCTCGGCGTCCAGTCG
>NZ_JBFAOF010000983.1:0-2570 GCF_040675125.1 Spirillospora sp. NPDC049652
TTGATCCGCCCACCCCCTATATCTACACCTAACACCAAACCCTCTTCCCCCCCCCGCCGCTCTCCCTATTTGTTCCCGCGGGGGCTGTTGGGGGCGGGCAGGGGCGACGGCGCGCCCGTGCGCGCCGTCGCCCGCCTGGTCCCCCCGGCCGGCCCGGCTTGATCACATCTTCTGGATGACCTCTTCGGCGAACCGCTCCATGCACGCGATCTTGAGATCGGCACCGGTGAAGCGGGCTTTCTCCGCGTCGGTCGGCATCCACCAGGGAGCGGCGAGCGTGCCGGAGACGCCGCGGTCCTGCCACTTGCGGTAGAGATCGGCGCTCGGCCGCTTCGCGATCGGCGCGATGATCCGGAGGTCGTCCAGGGTGCGGCCGTGCTCGGCGAGGTGGTCCTTGAGGCGGTCGAGCAGGTCGGAGAGGTCGTCCTCCTTGTAGACGCGGTTGCCGATCCAGCCGTCCCCGATCCGCGCGGCGCGGCGCAGCGCGACGTCGCTGTCCCCGCCGATGAGGACCGGGACGGGCGCGGACGGCACGGGCGCGATGCTGAGCGGGCCGTGGTCGAAGAACCGGCCGTGGTGCTCGACCCGGCCGCCCTTCCAGAGCGCGCGGAGCGCCGGGATCATCTCGTCCAGCCGCCTGCCGCGCGTCCGGAAGTCCTGCCCGGTCTGCCGGAACTCGTCCTCGCACCAGCCGACCCCGACGCCGAGGATCACCCGGTCGCCGGACAGGACGGCCGCGGTCGACACGGCCTTGGCGACCGTGAACAGGTCGCGGGCCGGGGCGATGTAGACGTTGGTGGCGAACCGGACGCGGGTCGTCACGGCCGCCATCGCCCCGATCGCGACCCACGCGTCCGGCCAGTGCGTGCCCTCGGCGTAGGGCGGCGCGCCGGTCTCGCTGTAGGGGTAGGACGCCTGGTAGTCGGCGTGGAACAGGTGGTCGGAGATCGCGACCGCGTCGTAGCCGAGCCGGTCGGCGGCCGCCGCGAGCGGCAGGTACTCGCCGGCGTCCACGAACGACGCGCCGAGCCAGAACTCCACGGCCGTCAGTCCTGGAACTCGGGGATGACCTTGGTGGCGAACAGCTCCAGGTTCCGCTTGACCGTGTCCAGCGGCAGGACGCCCTGCTGCCCCTGCATGAACAGCCCGAACCACTCCAGGTCGGGCATCCGGTCGAGCATCCGCTGGATGCCGCGCTTGACGTCGTCCGGGCCGCCGATCAGCGCCATCTCGACGTCGGCCATGCGCTTGTAGTCGCCCTTCTCCGGCGAGATCGGCTTGTGCTTGTCGTCCTCCTGCGTGCGCAGGACCTCCAGGTACCCGAACGGGCCGAAGAACGACGCGAAGTCCTTCTGCATGCCCTGGCCGTAGGTGGCGATGGCCTCCTCGCGGGTGTCCGCCATCCCGACGATCTTCAGGATGCCCGTGTGCTCGCCCAGCTTGTAGGACCGGCCGAGCTTGGCGCACTCGTCCTGGTAGAGCTTGGCCTTCTTGGCGTGCTCGTCCGGGTTCGGGGTGAACATCCAGGGCAGGATGCCCTCCTGCGCGGCGCGCACGACCGAGCGGTCGGAGACGGTGAACGGCTGCCAGAGTTCGGGGTGCGGGTCCTGGTAGGGCTTCGGGCAGACCGAGACCGAGCGCAGCACGCCGTCGTCGTCGATCTCGCCGGGCGCGCCGAACGTGCGGGTCCACTCCTGCGCCGGCCAGCCCTCCAGGCCCTCGTAGGGCGCGGGCACCTCGTAGTCCAGGACGTCGCTCTTGTAGCGCAGGCTGTCCTGCTCCCACGCCATCTTCATGATCTTCAGGACCTCGCCGAACACGTCGAAGTTGCGGTTGTCGGACTTCGAGCCGTCCGAGCGGGCCGCGGACGCGTGCCAGCGCTGGCCGAGCACGTTCGCCCACCGCGCCTGGTAGCCGCGCGCGACGCCGAGCCGCAGCCGTCCGCGCGAGAAGTGGTCGAGCAGCGCCACGTCCTCGGCGGCGCGGATCGGGTCCCAGGTGGGCAGGACGAGGCCGAGCGGCGCGAGCAGGATGCGCTCGGTGCGGGCGGCGAGGTCGGTCAGGAACATCAGCGGGTTGACCGAGAACTCGAAGCCCTCCGAGTGGAAGTGGTGCTCGGTCATCATCAGGGCGTCGAAGCCGACCCGGTCGGCGTGCACGGCGATCTCGCGGACCTCGTGCAGCAGCTTCTGGTACGACTCGCGGTCCCGTCCGATCGGCCGCTTGGCCTTGGCGTTCTCCTCGGCGGCCCACCCGGAGCCGGGGATCTGCGGGTTCAGAAAGATCGCGAACTTCACGCGGGCGTCTCCTTAGCGAGCGGATTCGGTCGGGACGGAAGCGGGCGGGGCCGCCGCGGGCGCGGCGGACGCGGCGGGCGAGTCCGCGGCGGGCGCGGCAGGCGCGTCGGCGGTGCGGGCTCGGTCGAGAGCGTCCAGCCAGCGGCGGACGACCAGGGTGAACTCGGCCGGGCGCTCGGCGTGCAGCCGGTGGCCGCCGCCGGGCCACGCCTCGGCGCGGGACGCCGGATGCCGCAGCAGGCCCCGTTCCCACTCGGCGGAGGCGGCCTGCGC
>NZ_JBFAOF010000984.1:0-2563 GCF_040675125.1 Spirillospora sp. NPDC049652
GACTGGTGTTGTGACGTTGGCTCTTCGGATGTAGGTTATCTTCGCGGTGGTCGGCGCCGACGCCGTGGTGGTGGCTGATCGTCCCGCCCGCCGCGATGATCGCGTCGTTGGCGGCGTGCTTGGCCTTCTCCCAGTGCGGGACGGCGTCCGGGCCCTGGGCCGAGACGACCGTGAAGTACAGCGACGCGCCGGACGGGTAGACGTGCGAGATGTGGCACATGACCAGCGGCGGCGTCCCCGAACCGGCGAGCGTGTCGGTGACCGCCCGCTTCACGCCCGCGTAGAGCGCGGGGATGTCGGCCCAGAACGCGGCCGTCTCCAGCGTCTCCGCGAACGCGCCGACGTCGAGCAGCGCGTCGCGCAGGTAGGGGGCGTTGAACCGGCCGTGCTCCCACTTGTCGCCGGGCTCCGCGCCGAGCGGCTCGCCGCCGAGGCCGGTGAGGACGGCGTGGATCCGCTCGCGGCGGGCCCCGATCTCGTCCGGCGTCCCCTCCAGGCCGAGGACGACCAGGCAGCCGGAGGCCGACAGGCCCGCGCCGACGGCGGACGGGTCGGCCAGGCCGATCATCGTCTCGGTCTCGTCCGAGAGCCGCAGGACCGTCGGGAGCGGGCCGTCCTGGGCGAGGGCGCGCAGCGCGGCCGAACCGGTCGTGAAATCGGGGAAGCGCCAGCCCTCGTACGCGTGCGCCTCCGGGACCGGCCGGATCCGCACCCGGACGGACGTGATGACGCCGAACGCGCCCTCCGAGCCGAGGACGAGCTGCCGCAGGTCGGGCCCGGCGGCGGACTTCGGCGCGCGGCCGAGGTCGAGCGTCCCGGCGGGGGTCGCGACGGTCAGGCCGACGACCATCTCGTCGAACCGCCCGTACCCGGCGGACGCCTGGCCGCTGGAGCGCGCGGCGGCGAACCCGCCGATCGTCGCCCACTCGAACGACTGCGGGAAGTGGCCGAGGGTGTAGCCGCGCTCGCGGAGCAGCTCCTCGGCGCGCGGGGCGCGCAGGCCCGGCTGGAACACGGCCGTGCGCGACACCTCGTCCAGTTCGACCAGGCCGTCCAGGCGGCGCAGGTCGAGCGCGACGAAGGCGGCGAGGCCCGACGCGGCCAGGCCGGTCGGGGCGAGGCCGCCGACCACCGACGTCCCGCCGCCGAACGGCACGACCGCGACCTTGTGCGCGGCGCACGCCGCGAGGACGGCGAGGACCTCGTCATGCGAGCCGGGCAGGACGACCGCGTCGGGCGCGTCCTCAGCCTGACCCGCGCGGATGCGCAGCAGGTCGGGGGTGGACTTTCCGCGCGTGTGCCGCACGCGGGTCTCGTCGTCGGTGCGCACGTGCTCCGCGCCGACGGCCTCGGCGAGCGCCGCGCGGGCGGCCTCCGGGAGCCGCGACGCGGGGACGGCGACCTCGTCCAGCGTGAGCGGCGGGGCCTCCACCGGCCTGACGCCCAGCAGGTCCCGCAGCAGCCCCGCGACCGACTCGGGCAGGGGCGTGGCACGGGCCGGATCGCCCCAGCCGCTCCACAGCATGTCCCCGGTTCCCACCGCTCCTCCAAGTGGCTCAACACGTACCTACTGGCTTACACTGTGACACATGACGTCGAATCGTCACAACAGGATGGACGAGCAGGCCGTGCTCGACGCCGCGCGGGACTGCGTCCTCGCGGTCGGCGTGCGCCGCACCACGCTCACCGACATCGCCCGCCGCGCCGGGGTGTCCCGCATGACCCTGTACCGCCGCTGGCCGGACGTGCGCACCATCGTCGCCGACCTCATGACCCGCGAGTGGACCGCCGTCGGGGCGGCCGTCCAGCCCTACCCCGCGGGCGGGACGGGCTCCGGCGGCGAGGCCCCGGGCGACGCCCGGCCCGTGCGCGAGCTGCTGGTGGACGGGCTGGTCACCGGGGTCGCGGCGCTGCGCGACCACCCGCTGATGCGCAAGATCCTCGACGTGGACCCCGAGCTGCTGCTGCCGTACCTGCTGGACCGGCTGGGCGCCAGCCAGGCGGCCTTCCTGGAGACCTTCGAGACGGCCCTCGCCGCCGGGCACGCCGACGGGTCGATCCGGCAGGGCGACGTCACCCGGCAGGCGCGGGCGCTGCTGCTGGTCGTGCAGTCCTTCGCGCTGTCGGGCCGCACCGTCACCGACCCCGCCGACCCGTCGCTCACCGCCGAGGCGTTCGACGCCGAGCTCCGCACCCTCCTGGAGAGGACCCTCGCGCCATGACCCCCGCCAACTCCATGAGATCCGCCAACGCCGTGGGATCCGCCCGCGCCATGACCCCGGTCCGGTCGTCCCTCAACGCCGCGCGCCGCGCCCGGGAGCTGGCCGCACTGCCCGGCGAGGTCGTGGACGTGCTGGTCGTCGGCCTCGGCGCGACCGGCGCGGGCGCGGCGCTGGACGCCGCCGCGCGCGGCCTCAGCGTCGCCGCGATCGACGCGCACGACCTGGCCTTCGGCACGTCGCGGTGGAGCTCCAAGCTCATCCACGGCGGCCTGCGCTACCTGGCGTCCGGGCAGGTGGACGTCGCGCACGAGAGCGCCGTCGAGCGGGGCGTGCTGATGGCG
>NZ_JBFAOF010000985.1:0-2557 GCF_040675125.1 Spirillospora sp. NPDC049652
GGGGGCGGCGCGGGGGGGGGCCGCGGGGGGGGCCGGGCCGCCGTCGCCGGCGGAAGCGGCGTACCGGCTCAGTCGTGGACGAGCCGGACGAGCATCTTCCCGGTGTTGGCCCCGCGCATCATCGCCTGGAAGGCCTCGAAGGCGTTCTCGATGCCGTCCACGACGGTCTCCTCCGCGACGAGCGAACCGTCCTTCAGCCACCCCGCCGCGCGCGCCGCGTAGGCGGGCGCGAGCGCGAGGTGGTCGCTGACGATCATCCCGCGCAGGGTGAGCCGCTTGCCGACCGCGAGCGGGAGGTTGCGGGGCCCGGGCGGAGGCTCGGCGGCGTTGTAGGCGGAGATCGCCCCGCACAGCGCGATCCGGCCGAAGGTGTTCATCGCGCCGATCGCGGCCTCCAGGTGGTCGCCGCCGACGTTGTCGAAGTAGACGTCCACCCCGTCCGGCGCGGCCTCGGCCAGCTGGCCGGGGAGGTCGCCCTTCCGGTAGTCGATCCCCGCGTCGTAGCCGAACGTCCCGGTGAGGCGGCCGACCTTCTCCGGGCCGCCCGCCGAGCCGACCACCCGGGCCGCGCCGAGCCGCCGCGCGATCTGCCCGGCCACCGACCCGACCGCGCCCCCGGCGCCGGACACGAACACCGTGTCGCCGTCCCGCACCGGGGCGATCTCGGTGAGGCCCGCGTAGGCGGTCAGGCCGGTCGACCCGAGCACGCCGAGGTAGGCCTGCGCCGGGGCGAGCGAGGTGTCCACGGCCCGGACGCCGTCCGCGGGCAGCAGCGCGTACTCCCGCCAGCCGAGGAAGTGCGTGACGGTCGTGCCCACCGGGAACTCCGCCGCCCCGGACGCGACGACCGTCCCGACCGCCGCGCCGGTCATCGGCTCGTCCAGCTCGAACGGCGGGATGTAGGACGGCACGTCGTTCATCCGGCCCCGCATGTACGGGTCCACCGAGACGACGTCGTTGCGGACCACGACCTGGCCGTCCCCGGGATCGGGCACGGTCACGGTCGTGAACGCGACGTCGGACGGCTTCGGCTCGCCCGCGGGACGGGCGGCGAGGCGCCATTCGCGGCTGGTGAAGGGCATGGCGGGTGTCTCCAGACGGGAGCGGGTGGTACCGCCGGCGGTCAGGCCAGCAGTGTGAGCATCTCGGCGGCCAGCGGCGCGGCCGAGGCCGGGTTCTGGCCGGTGACCAGGGAGCGGTCGGTCTCCACGTGCGGCGTCCACGGCTCGCCCTCGCGGAAGTCCACGCCGGCCTCGACGAGCCGGTCCTGGAGCAGCCACCGGGCCTTGGGCGCGAGTCCGGCCAGGGTCTCCTCGGCGTTGGTGAACGCGGTGATCCGGTATCCGGCGAACGCGTTGGAGCCGTCCGCCCGGGTCGCGGCGAGCATCGCGGCGGGACCGTGGCAGACGATGCCGAGCGGCTTGCCCTCGTCCAGGGCGCGGACGAGGAGCCGCCCGGAGGCGGCGTCGGTCGCGAGGTCCTCCATCGGGCCGTGGCCGCCGGGGTAGAAGACGGCGTCGAAGTCGTCGAGCTCGACGTCCTCCAGCTTCACCGGGGCCGCGAACTCGTCGCGCTTCAGCGTCGCGGCGGTCCGGTCGGCCTCGGCCTGGCCGCCGAGCGCCTCGGCGGTGAGGCTGCCGGCGTCCACGGGCGGGACGACCCCGCCGGGCGTCGCCACCGTGACCGTGTGCCCGGCCCCGGTGAACGCCTCGTAGGGCACGACGGCCTCCTCGGCCCAGAAGCCGGTCGGATGCTTGCCGCCGTCGGCCAGCGTCCAGTGGTCGGCGCCGGTCAGCACGAACAGGATCTTCGCCATGGTCGCTACTCCAGAAGATGGTTCCGGTCAGGATGTGCCCGAACACCAGGTTCGTTCACCAGACCGGAGCGTAGCCGGGGCGTATCCAGCCCTACCAATAGAGGCTTCTATGCCGTCCATTGGTGAACCGATGGCTCAGTCGGCCAGCCGCGCGATCTCCCGCAGGTGCTCCCGGACGAGCCCGACGTGCGGCGACGGCCGCGCCCCGGCGCGCTGGACGAGGAACGCGGTGTTGATCGGCGGGTCCGGCGGGTCGAGCAGCGGGCGCAGCGAGCCGTCCGCGAGCTCGGCGCGGCAGAGGTAGCGCGGCAGGACGGTCACGCCGAGGCCCGCGACGGCCGCGGCCTTGACCGCCCGCAGGTCCGGGACGACCACGGCGGGCTCCGCGGTGAGCCGGGTGTCGAAGACGTGCCGCCAGTACCGGCGCAGGATCGGCAGGTCGTCGGCGTAGGAGAGCAGCGGGACGTCCGCGAGCGCCGCCGGGCCGTCCGCCGCCAGCCGCTCCGGGCCGAGCCGCTCGGCCCAGGACGGCGCGGCGACCAGCACGAACGTCTCGTCCGCGAACGGCTCGGCGAGCAGCGCCCGGCCGCGCGGCCGGAGGGTCGACACCACCAGGTCGAACCGCCCGGCGCGCAGCCCGGCGAGCAGGTCCTCGGCCATGCCCGTGGTGATGCGCAGCCGGACGCCCCGGGCGGTCAGCGGCCCGAGCCGCGGCACGACCACCGTCGCCAGGAACTCGGC
>NZ_JBFAOF010000986.1:0-2555 GCF_040675125.1 Spirillospora sp. NPDC049652
GCCCGCGACCAGGGCGACGGCGGCCGCGCCGTCGCCGAAGAGGCTGTTCACCACGGCGGTGCGCATGCTGGAGTCCAGCGCGTAGGCGGCCGAGCACGCCTCGGTGCACAGCACCACGGCCAGCTCGCCGGGGTGCGCGACCGCCCAGCCGTTGACGACGTTCAGGGCGTTCAGCCCGGCGTTGCAGCCCATCCCGACGATGTCGGAGCGGCTGCAGTGCCGGTCGATCCCCAGCTTCTTGATCAGCAGGGCGCTGAGGCCCGGGGTGAGGAAGCCGGTGGTGGTGACGCAGCACAGGTGCTTCAGGTCCGACAGCCGGTGGCCGGAGTTCTCCAGGCAGGCCAGCAGCGCCTCGGCGCCCATCTCCAGGGCCAGCCGCTTGTGCTTGTCCAGCAGGTCGCCCTGCGGCTCGGGGTGGCGCAGGCCGTCCGGGCCCGGCTCGGGCAGGGTGAGGTGGCGCCGCTCGATGGCGCTGTTGAGGAACACCGACCGCACCTTCGGGTCGGTGACGCCGAGGGCCTCCAGCACCTCGTGCTGGGTGTGCACCTCGGCGGTGCTGGCGGTGCCGACGCCCGCGATGCGGGCGAGGACGCGGGCGGGCGCCCGTTCGGGCGCGGTCTCCTGGACGAGGACGGTCATCGGAAGGTCCACCCCCACATGCGCGGCTTGCTACGTGGACGACGCGTGCTGTGCACGGTGCTCACCTCTCCCATCGGTGTGCTGGTTCGGTCGGTTCGGTCGGTTCGGTGCGTTCGGTCGAGTCGGTCGGCGGTCTCTTGCGCGGGGTCGGCCGCGGCCGGCAGGGCAGGCGTCGGACGCCCGGCCGGTGCCCTGGTCGGGGCACCCGCTGAGCGGGCGAGCGCGCGGGATGTCAGGAGTCCGGGGAGTCCCCCGGCGCCGCGACGGCGGGTGCCGCCGCCTGCGCCTCGATGAAGGCGGTGAGCCGGGCGATGCCCTGCTCGATCTCCTCGGCGCTCAGGTAGCTGGTCGACAGCCGGAGCTGGCGGTGGCCGCCGCCCTCGGGATGGAAGTACGACATGGGCGTCCAGATGACCCCGAACTCGTCCGCCGAGCGGTGCAGCGCCGCCTCGTCGGCGGCGAACGGCACCTCGACGCGGATGAAGAAGCCGCCCGTGGGGTGGTTCCAGTCGACGCCGAGGGCCGCGCGGCGGGCGGGCGGCAGGTGCCGGTCCAGCGCCGCCAGGGTCGTCCGCATGGCCTCGCCGTAGTAGTCGGCGGCGGGGTCGTTGAACCGCGACAGCCGGCCGTCCGCCGCGAGCAGGACGCCCGCGACGGCGGCCTGGCTGAGCGCCGGGGTGTTGACCGTGACCATGCTCTTGATCTTGGCGAGCTCGTCGGCCAGCAGGCCGGTGCGCCCGCCCGCGTCCGCGACCGGCTGGTCGGCGACCACGAACCCGACCCGGGCGCCGGGGAAGACCGACTTGGAGAACGAGCCGATGTGCACCACGCCGCGGTCCCGGTCCAGGGACTTCAGGGTCGGGTGCGGGGTGCCCGGGCTGACCAGCCGGTAGGGGGTGTCCTCCAGGACGAGCACGCCGTGCCGGGCGGCCAGGTCGAGCAGCTCGCGGCGGGACCGCGGGTCCATGGTGGTGCCGGACGGGTTGGAGTGGTCGGGGACGACGTAGAACGCGCGCGCCCGCCGCCCCTTCGCGCGCTCGGCGAGGATCGCCGCCTCCACGTCGGCGCAGTGCAGGCCGTCGGCGCGCTCGGGCACCGGCGTGACCGGCAGGTTCAGCAGGCAGGCGGCGCCGGTGATGCCCACGTAGCAGGGGCTGGCGACCAGCAGGACGTCCTCGGGGCCGGCGAACAGGGCGCGCAGCGTGAGCAGCATGCCCTCCTGCGCGCCGACCGTCACCACGATCGACTCCGGCGGGACCTCGATGCCCTCGTCCCGGGCGAGCGACTCGGCGATCACCGTGCGGATCAGCCCGGGGGTCGGGCCGTACTGGAACAGCAGCGTCCGGATCTCCTCGTCCGAGCGGCCCTGGTCGGCCAGGTGGTCGAGATATCCGCGCACGTAGCCGAAGATCTGCTCGTTGCCGAAGAAGCCGTCATAGGGACGGCCGGGCGCGAAGGAGACCGCCTCCGGATAGCGCAGGGTGATCTCGTTGAGGAACGTCATCGTGTCGAGCAGCGGGCTGGCGACGCTGGCGTGCAGGGTCTCCTTCCGGAGCACCCCGTCCCGCGCCAAAAGCTGTTCGGTCATTGGGACCCCAGACGGCATTGATCGTTGGCCGGGTCGGCAGCAGGGCCGGGTCAGCATTACACGGGCCCGCGGAACCGGACAAGGACGCCCCGCATTGTCCAGACGACTCCTCGCGGCGCCTTTGTCCAAGCGTCTGAATCACCGGTTGGACGCCGCAATACCCTCGGTCGGGGGCCCTGTTGAGTTCCACGACCGGCACAGTTACGATCACCGCGCCCCCGTAGCCCAATTGGCAGAGGCGAACCCCTTAAAAGGGTTTTGGTTGTCGGTTCAATTCCGATCGGGGGCACGCGCGCCGCGTCCGCCGGCGGCCCGGGGGCCGTCCGGC
>NZ_JBFAOF010000987.1:0-2555 GCF_040675125.1 Spirillospora sp. NPDC049652
CGGGCGACCGCGACGCGCTGCTGCTGCCCGCCCGACAGCGCGTTCGGCTCGTGCCGGACCCGGTCGGCCAGGCCGACCTCGGCGAGCGCGGCGAGGGCGCGTCGGCGGCGCTCGTCCCGGCGGACCCCGCCGTAGGCGAGCGGCAGCTCCACGTTCGCCAGCGCGGACATGCGCGGAATGAGGTTGAACGACTGGAACACGAACCCGATGCGGCGGTTGCGCAGCACCGCGAGCCGCCGCTCGTCGAGGCCGCCGACGTCCAGGCCGTCCAGCCGGTACCGGCCGCCGGACGGGACGTCCAGGCAGCCGATGATGTTCATCAGGGTGGACTTGCCGGACCCGGACGCGCCCATCACCGCGACGTAGTCGCCGCGTTCGACGGTCAGGGTGACGCCGCGCAGGGCGTGCACGGCGGTGTCGGCGCCGTCCGCGCCGTACACCTTCGTGACCTCGCGGAGGTCGAGCACAGGCGTCGCGGCGCCCGTCCGTGAGGCCGGTCCGCGGCCCGCGTCGGTGGCGGTCACCGGCGTCCGCCGCTGCCACCGGCGCCGCCGGGGAAGCCGCCGCCCGGCGCTCCTCCGCCGAAGCCGCCGCCGCCCGGGAAGCCGCCCTGCCTGCCGGACGTGCCGGGCGAGGTGGCCGCCGAGACGACGACGACCTGCTCGCCCTCGCTGAGGCCGGAGGTGATCACGGTGCCCTGCCCGCCACGCAGGCCGGTCCTCACCGTGCGCAGGACCTGCCGCCCGTTCTGCATCACCGTGACCGTGCTGACCCCGTTCACCGTCCGGACGGCGGCGCTCGGCACGTAGAGGGCGTTCTCGGCGTGCCCGGTGGTGACCTCGACCGTCGAGGTCTGCCCGATGCGCACCCCGGACGGCACGTCGTCCAGCGCGGCCGTCACCGCGAACGTCACCACGTTGTTGCTGGTGGTCGGGGTGGTCGCGATCTGGGCGATCGTCCCGGTGGCGGTCGTCCCGGACAGCGCGTCGAAGCTGACCGCGACGTCCTGGCCGACCTTGAGCTTGGCCGCGTCGGCCTCGGTGAAGTCGGCGACCACCTCCAGGGACTTGGTGTCGACCAGCGTGACGAAGCCTGTGGTGGACGGCGTCCCGGACGATCCGCCGGAACTCCCCGACGACCCGCCGCCCGACCCTCCGCTTCCGCCTGTGCCCCCGGAACCGCCCGAGCCGCCTGAGCCGCCTGAGCCGCCGGACGTGCCCGACGTCCCGCCGGACGAGGACGAACTGCCGCTCACCGTGTCGCCGACGCCGCCGTTGACCGCGGTGACCGTCCCGCTGAAGGGGGCTTTGAGGACGGTGGCGGCCAGCCTGTCCTGGGCGGCGCGGTAGTTCTGCTTTGCCTGCACCCACGCCGAGTACGCCTGGGCGTACTTCGCGCTCGTGGTGTCCGAGGACGCCTTGGAGAGCGTCCCGGCGGCGGCGTTCAGCGTGAGCCGGGCGGCCTGGAGGGTCTCCAGCGCGGAGGTCTGGTCGAGCCGGGCCAGCTCGTCCCCCTTGCCGACCTTGTGCCCGACCCTGGCGTACAGGTGCCGGACGGTGCCGGACGTCCCGAAGTCCAGGGACTTCTGCTGCGTGCTGGCCACCGACCCGGACGCCGAGACGGTCGCGTCCACGGTGCCGCGGGCGACCGCCGTCAGGCGCTGGCGGGTCTGCTGGGCGCCCGCGCCGTCGTCGGCGAGGGAGTAGTAGGCGATCCCGGCCCCGCCCGCCAGCAGCACCACGAGCGTGCCGTTGACCAGGAGGGTCCGGCGCTTGAGCGACAGATCCATGCGGGGCAGGCTCGCGGTGCGATCTTGCCGGTCGATGATCCGAACATGAGAATTTCCTGAGGAAACGGCGCTGACCAGCGGGGTCACCTCCGGCCAGTCGGACAGTCCGTGCTTTCCGACCACAGATCGTCCAGGCCGGATCCGGTGCCCGCCGGGTGGCCCGGAGCGGGGGCCGCGGTTCTAGCATGGGCGGTGGACCGGCATGGGCGGCGAGGTTCTGGACGTGGGCGGGAGTCTGGCATGGACGGACGGACGATCGCGGTCCTGCGGGGTGCGGACGACCGCCACCTGCTGCCCGCCGCACGCGTCCTGCTGGACGCCGGCCTCCGGCTCGAACTGCAGCTGACCACCCCCGGCGCGCTCGCCGCGATCGAGGCGCTGGACGGCGCGGGCCCGGACGCGGGCGGCGGCGTCGGGGCGGGCCGGGTCGTCACCCGCTCGGAGGCGGCCGACGCCGTCGCCGCCGGAGCGTCCTTCCTGGTCACGCCCACCCTCGTCGCGGACGTCATCGACTACGCCAACGACCGCGGGGTGCCGGTCTACGCGGGCGCGCTCACCCCGACCGAGGTCTGGGACGCGCACCGCGCCGGGGCGACCTTCATCAAGGTCGTTCCGGCGGGACGCGTCGGGCCGGGCTACATCTCCGCGCTGCGCCGCCCCTTCCCGGAGCCGGCGTACGTCGCGGTCGGCGGCATCCCCCTCGGCCGGGCCGCCGAGTACCTGGCCGCCGGGGCCGTCGCGGTCGCGCCGCGCCCGCGACGGCCCC
>NZ_JBFAOF010000988.1:0-2550 GCF_040675125.1 Spirillospora sp. NPDC049652
GCCGAACTCGCGCAGCTCCAGCGCCTCGGCGGCGAGCCGGCCGGCGTCGTAGGCGAGGTCGAGCGGGACGGCCGTCGGGATCGGCGCGTCCGCGAGGACGGCGGTCATGACACGGCCTTCCGCACCACGACCGCGCCCGGGTCGTCCGGCAGCGGGGTGGCCTGCGCGAGGCCGTCGCCCTCGGCCGGGTGCAGGCCGACGGCGGCCAGGTCCTTCAGGACGGGCTCGGGCCGGTGCATGTTGTGCAGCCGCTCGGTCACCTCGGTCGCGACCAGCTCGCCGCGCAGGTAGGTGCGGTAGGTCTGGCGCAGCCGGGACAGGTCCGGGCCGAGCCGCTCGGCCTCGGCGGACAGCACGTACCGGCAGTCGCCGAGGTCCTCCTCCGCCATCACACGTTCGGGCTGATCGGGGGCGGGCATGCGCAGCACCATGTCCATCGCGCAGAGGCCGCCGGGCTCCAGGTGCGCGGCGATGGCGGCGAACAGCGTCGGCCGCTCGGCGGGCGGGACGTGCTCCAGCACCCCGCCCAGGTAGACGTAGCCGAAGGTGCGGCCGAGGTCGAAGCTCGGCGCGGTGTCGCGCAGCACGGTGACCTTGCTCCGCAGGTCGGGGCGGAGCACGAGCTTGGAGATCAACACGGCCCGCATCGTGGCCGACCGCTCCAGGCAGGTCAGGGTGCGCGCGCGCTCGGCGACGGCGAGCGCGAGGCGGCCCGTGCCGGGCCCGATCTCCAGCGCGTCCGCCCCGGGTGGCGTCAGGTCGGCGAAGAACGACACCGACGGCAGCGCGTCCTCGTGCGCGCGGAACAGGTCGTAGTAGCCGGGGGTGAAGGCGTACGGATCGCTGAAAGCGGTCGGGGCGGCACCGGTCGACACGATTCTCCCTGCGAGTGTTGAGACGTGCATAGGCGAAGCGATAAGGGCGTGCGTATTCTGGTCGGTGGGAAGACGGCGTTCGCGGCCGCCGGTCGGACGACGGCCGCGAACTCTCGAACCTCATGTCGTGCTCATCAGTGCCAGTACTTCATGGGGTCCTCCCTTCTCTCACTCCCTTGTGGTGCGGGACGTCCGACCCTGCTCAGCCCAGCGCGACCTGCAGACGGGCGGGGCTGCGCAGGGTCAGGGCGACCCGGTACTCGGGCGCGCCGAGGGCGCGCAGTGACGCGGAATGCTCCGCGAGGACGGTGAGCACCACGCGCGCCTGGACGGCGGCGAACGGTGCTCCGAGGCAGGAGTGCGCGCCCCGGCCGAACCCCAGGTGCGGGTTCGGGTGCCGGTCGAGGCGCAGCCGGTGCGGGTCGTCGAAGCGCGCCGGGTCGCGGTTGGCCGCGCCGAGGAACAGCGTCACATCCTGGCCGGGCTCGATCCGCCTGCCGCCGAGCTCGGCCGGCGCGACGCACACCCGGCCCAGCGCCTGGACGGGCGAGCAGTGCCGGACCAGCTCGTCCACCGCGCGCGGCGACGGGTCGGCGGCGAACGCGGCGAGCGCGCCGGGCCGCTCCAGCAGCGCCGCGACCGCCAGCGACAGCAGCTTGCTCGCCGAGGTGTACCCGGCGTGCAGCAGCACCCGCAGGGTGTTCGCGGCGACCGCCCGGTCCAGCTCGCCCGCCTTCACCGTGTCGGCGATGACGCGGACGATGCCGTCCGGCGGCGGGTCGGCGAGCCAGCCGTCGGTCAGCGCGGACAGCTCGGCCTTCGCCGCCATCGCCGGCTCCAGCCGGTCCGGGAACACCCCGGCGTCCATGCCGGCGGCGACCGTCTCGGCGGCGGGCGCGAACCAGGCCGGGTCCGGCTCGGGGACGCGCAGGTAGCGGCAGATCGTGGACACCGCGAGCGGTTCGCAGAACTCGGTCACGATGTCGAAGGACGAGCGTCCGGCCAGCCGGTCGAGGAAGGCCCGGGTCCGTTCGGCGACCATCGGCGCGACCTCGGTCCGGTCCAGCTCGCGCAGCGCGTCCACCAGCGGACGGCGCGCGGCGGTGTGGCCGGGCGGATCGAGCGTCTGGATGCTCACCGCCTGCGGCGGCATCGCGACCCCGGCGCGGCGCGGGTCGGACCCGAACCGGGCGGTGTCCCGCAGCACCTGGGCGCAGTCCGCGTGCCGGGTCAGCAGCCAGGTGCCGAGGCCCTCGTGCCAGGCGACCGGGTCGTGCGAGCGCAGCTCGTCGAAGACCCGGTGCGGGTCCGCGAGCGCCGCGGGCTCGGCGAGCGCCCGGACGGGGTCGAAACCCTGGGACGGGGACGCCGGCGACTGCTGCGGCTGCGGCTGCGGAGCGGGCGGGGTCGGGGGCGGTGGAGTCGGGGAGCCGGGATCGGCGGGGGCGGAGGTCGGGCCACGCCCGGACCGGGGGTTCTCCTCGGTTCGCGCGTGCATCACATCGGGGTCCACGCGGCTCCTTGATAAGGAGGACAGTGGGCGTTACGTGATCACTCCTGGAACGCTAACCCCGACTCGGCTGAAAAGTCCATTGTCAGGAGTCGCCGAAGAAGCCCGTGCCGCAAGGGCTCGCGGCGGACCGGCGGGGTCGGCCCGCCGCGAGCGGCGCTGTCA
>NZ_JBFAOF010000989.1:0-2548 GCF_040675125.1 Spirillospora sp. NPDC049652
CGCCACCGGCCGGCTCGACGGGATCACCGCTCCGACGCTGGTCGTCGCCGGCGCGCAGGACGCGGCGACCCCGCCGGGCGGGCACGCCGACGTCCTGGCGGCGCGCATCCCCGACTCGGTGCTGACGGTCGTCGACCACGCGGGGCACCTCGCGAACGTCGAGCAGCCCCGGGCAGTGACCGACGCGCTCGTCCACCATCTCGACCGAACCTGGAAGGGGAGCGCCGAGTGAACGGCGACGATCGGCCCCGCGCCGAGAAGACCCGTACCGACGGGCAGCGGCACGCCGACGGGATGCGGACCCGCCGGGAGGTCCTGGGCGACGCGCACGTGGACCGCGCGGTCGCCGCCACCACCGACTTCACCGCCGACTTCCAGGACCTCATCACCCGCTACGCGTGGGACGAGATCTGGAACCGGCCCGGCCTGGACCGCAGGACCCGCAGCTGCGTCACCCTCACCGCCATGGTCGCGGGTGGCCACCACGACGAGCTCGCCATGCACGTGCGGGCGGCGCTGCGCAACGGCCTCACCCGCGACGAGATCAAGGAGGTCCTGCTGCAGACCGCGGTCTACTGCGGGGTGCCCGCCGCGAACTCGGCGTTCGCCGTCGCGCGCCGGGTGCTGGCCGACCTCGACGCGGAGGAGTAGCGCGTGGACGCACGGCGCCCGCCGACGGCGGCGGGCAAGGTGATGGCGATCCTGGACGCGTTCGCGCCCGGGGACGTCCGGCTCACGCTGAGCGAGATCTGCCGCCGCGCCGCGCTGCCGCCGTCCACCGGGCACCGCCTGGTCGGCGAGCTGACGGCGAACGGCTTCCTGGAGCGCACACCGGACGACGGCACCTACCGCATCGGCACCCGGCTCTGGCGGATCGGGAGCCGCGCGCCGGCCGTCAGCGGCCTGCGCGAACTCGCGCTGCCGCACATGGAGGACCTGTACGAGGCGACGCACGACAACGTCCAGCTCGCGGTGCTCCGCGACGGGCGGGCGCTGTTCGTGGAGCGGCTGCGCGGCCGCCGCTCGGTGCCGGTCGTGACGCAGGTGGGCTCCGACCTGCCGCTGCACGCCACCGGCGCGGGCAAGGTGCTGCTCGCCTACGCCGACCCGGCGGCGCGCGAGGCGCTGCTGGCGGTTCCGCTCACCCGCCACACGCCCGCCACCCTCACCGACGCGGAGGAACTGCGCCGCGACCTGGCGGCGACCCGCCGCCGGGGCTACGCCACGACCCGGGACGAGATGACCGTCGGCGCGTCCTCGGTCGGCGTGCCCGTCCGCGACCGCAACGGCACGGTCGTCGCGGCGTTGTCGCTGGTCACGCGCACCCGCGGAGCCGACCCGCGGCGGCTCGTCCCGCCCCTGGCCACGGCGGCGCGCGCGTTGTCGCGCGACCTCGCCGTGCACTGGAACTCCGGCACCGGCTCGCCGCGCCTGGACACCGAACCCCGTGTTGGCGAGCCCCGCGTCGCCGAACCGCGCGTCGGCGAGCGTGTTGGCGAGCCCCGTGTCGGCGAGCTCCACGTCGTTGAGCCACCGCCGCACGTGGACGCGTCGCGGCCGGACGTCCCGGACGTCGCGGCCGAGCCGCTGGACGCCGTCCCGCCGCGCCCGGCCGCGGACTGACCGACCCGACCCGGGGATACCCGTCCCCGCGGCACAGGGCCGCCCACCCCGGGGACGGCCGGACCAAGGAGGATCCCATGCGCACGCAGGTCGCGATCGTCGGCGGCGGACCGGCGGGTCTGCTGCTGTCCCACCTACTGCACCGGCAGGGCGTCGACACGGTGGTGCTGGAGAGCCGCGACCGCGCCTACGTGGAGCGCCGGCAGCGCGCCGGGATGCTGGAGCAGGGCACCACCGACGTGCTGCGCGACAGCGGCGCGGGCGCGCGGCTCGACCGCGAGGGCCTGGTCCACCACGGCATCGAGCTGCGGTTCGGCGGCGCGGGCCACCGGATACCGATCACCGACCTCACCGGCCGGACCGTCACCGTCTACGCGCAGACCGAGATCGTCAAGGACCTGGTCGCGCTGCGCCTGGCGGACGGCGGCGACGTCCGGTTCGAGGCGGAGGTGCTCTCGCTCGACCCGTCCACCGGGACCGTGGTCTTCCGGCAGGACGGCGTGACCCGCGAGCTGGCCGCCGACTACATCGCGGGCTGCGACGGGTTCCACGGCGTCAGCCGCCGCGCCGTCCCGGACGTGCGGACCTTCACCCGCGACTACCCGTTCGCCTGGCTCGGCGTCCTCGCCGACGTCGCCCCGTCCACCGACGAGCTGATCTACGCGAGCCACGAGCGCGGCTTCGCGCTGCACAGCCTGCGCTCGCCCTCGGTCAGCCGCCTCTACCTCCAGGTCGCCCCGGACGAGGACCTCGCCCTCTGGTCCGACCAGCGGATCTGGGACGAGCTGGCCACCCGGTTCGGCACCCCGGACGGCTGGGAACTGAGGCCCGGTCCGATCACCGACCGCTCGGTCACGCCGATGCGCAGCTTCGTCGCCGAGCCGATGCGGCACGACCGGCTGTTCCTCGCCGGGGACGCCGCGCA
>NZ_JBFAOF010000990.1:0-2546 GCF_040675125.1 Spirillospora sp. NPDC049652
CCGCGCTGAAGTAATCAGCGCACCACGATCATTCGCCCCAGCAGGCTGTGCTGTTCGAAGCCCAATACCGCCTGCAACGCGTTCAGTACTGCCTGCGGGTCTTTGCTCGGGAAGCTGCCGCTGACCCGCTTGGCCCCCATCTCGTCGTTGAGCAGCACGATGCGGCCAGGGTAAGGCGGTTCGGCGGCCAGCAGCCCGGCGCGGACGGCGGCGCCGACCGTGTCGGTGCGCCGCCGTTCGTAGAAGCGGTAGTTGAGCGGCGCGCCGGGGCGGTCGGTGGTCCGCCAGAGCACCGCTCCGTTCCGGAACCCGTCCGGATAGGCGTCGAGAACCGCCCGCGTCACCGTTTCGGAGTAGGGCGCGCCGATGGCGTCGGCCGTCGTCCGCGCGTCAATGAGGAACTGCTCGGGAGAGAAACAGAACGAGGCTGCCATGACTGCTCCGATCGGCGGGACGTCATGTGAATCAGCTTCGCAAATCGTCCCACGCGTGTAAATCCGTCACTGGCGTTCTTTCAGGCATCTCCCGCACCACCGGCCGCCTCGCGGTCCGCGGACCACGAGGCGGCACGCGGAGGGTCAGGCCGGGGCGTCCGAGGCGCGCACGATCTCGTACACCGCGCCGAGGCCCTCGTCGCGGTGGCCCGCTTCGACGGCGCGGTCGAAGACCGCCTTGAGGGCCTCGGGCATGGTCGCGTCCACGCCGGCGGCACGGGCGGCCTCGATCACGTGGCCGACGCTGACGGCCTCCATGTGGACGGTGTCCGCGACGCCCGGGTAGACGTGGTCGGCCATCTGCGCGGACGAGATCTTCACGAAGCCCATCGGCCCGTCCTCGCCGATGCTGCGGACGATGGCCGCGGCGACCTCGCCGTAGTCGCGGGGCGAGACGCCCGCGCTGGCCACCAGGGCCGCGGCCTGCATGAACGCGCCCATGGTCGCGGCGAACAGGTAGAACCCGGCGAGGTAGTAGAGCGCCGCGAGGCCCGGGTCCGCGCCGACGTAGGCGGTGTCGCTGATGGCGGCGAGGGTCGCGCGGTGCCGTTCGAGGAGCGCCTCGGACCCGGCGATGTAGGTCTCGGCGGCGGGCGTGCCGATCCCGGGGACCGGGACCATGATGCCGCCGGCCAGCAGGTGCGCGCCGTGCGCCTCCGCCCACTTGGCGGCCTCGCGCACCTCGTCCGGGCTGCCGGAGCTGAGGTTGACCAGGACGCGTCCCGCCAGCGCGTCCTCGGCGCCCCGCAGCGAATCGTACATCGCCTGGTAGTGGGTCTGGCTGAGGACGACCAGCTCGTTCGCGGCGAGGGCCTCGGCGGCGGACGGCGCGAGGGCCGCGCCCTTGGCGACGAGGGGTTCGGCCCTGGCCGCCGTCCGGTTCCAGACCGTGACGGCGTGGCCCTTCTCCAGGAAGACCTCGGCCATCCGCGTGCCCATGGAGCCGAGTCCGATGACGGTCACCGACATGGTGTTTCTCCTTGTTCTCTTGGGATGGCCTCAGCTTCGGGCGGGGCGCTACGGAATCCCTTCGGGGGCACTACGGGTTCGTCCGTAGGGTGGGTTCATGCGTTTCGGGGTGCTCGGGCCGCTCGCGGTGTGGACGGACGGTGGCGAGGCCGTCCGGGTGCCCGAGGCCAAGGTGCGGATGCTGCTCGCGGTGCTCCTGGCCGCCGAGGGCGACGTCGTGTCGTCCGATCGGCTCGTCGAGGCGCTGTGGGGGGACCGTCCACCGCGCAATCCCCTCGGGACGTTGCAGGCGCGGGTGTCGCAGCTTCGAAAGGTGCTGGAGGACGCCGAGCCGGGCGGCCGCGCGCTCATCCGCTCCCAGCCACCTGGTTACGTGCTGACGGTGGACGCCACGGATGCGAAGCAGTTCATCGACCTGACCCAACGCGCACGAGACGAACAGGACGCGCGCGCACGAGCGAAACTGTTCGACGAGGCGCTGGCGCTCTGGCGCGGTCAGGCGTACGCCGAGTTCGACAACGCAGCCGTTCTGCAAGCGACCGGGACGCGTCTGGAGGAAGCCCGGCTCGCCGCGATCGAGGAGCAGGCGGAGGCGCGTCTGGAAGCCGGGGAGCTTCCGGTCCTGGGCGAGGTGGTCGCCCGGCATCCGCTGCGAGAGCGGCTGCGCGCGGCGCACATTCTCGCGCTGTACCGGGCCGGCCGGCAGGCCGAGGCGCTGGCCGACTACGAGGCGCTGCGGCGGCTCCTCGCCGATGAGCTGGGCGTCGATCCCAGTCCCGAACTGGCCGCGCTGCACCGGTCGATCCTGCGGCAGTCGAACACGCTGAGGCCGCCTGCGGAAGCGTCCGTCCCGGCCGTCCCCGTCCCCGTTCCCGGACCGGGCAACCTGCCCGCCGTCCTCGGGGACCTGGTCGGGCGGGAGCGGGACGTCACCGCCGTCCGGGCGGCGCTGCGCGGCGAGCGGCTGGTGACGCTCACCGGGCCCGGCGGGGTCGGCAAGACGCGGCTGGCGCTGGAGGTCGCGGCGCGGTCGGCGCGCGACCACCCGGACGGGACGTGGCTGGTGGAGTTGGCCGGGGGCCG
>NZ_JBFAOF010000991.1:0-2545 GCF_040675125.1 Spirillospora sp. NPDC049652
CGCCGCGGGCGGGCGGAGCGGTTCCTACCGGGCGTGGTTCGGGCGACGGCTCCGCCGGCTGGTGAAGCCGGTGCCGATCCTGCTCGCGGTGTGGGCTGCGGTCGTCCCCCTGCTGATCCTCGCCGGCTACCCGGCGGGGACGATCGTCTCGCTGATCAACCTGGTCCTCGATCCGCTGTGGTTCCTGCTGGTCTTCATCGGGCTCACCGCGCTGACCCCGATCGTGGTGCGGGCCGTCCGCAGGTGGGGTGCTGGGGCCGCCGTGCTCCCGGTCGCGGTCACCGCCCTGGTCGATCTCGCCCGTTTCGGCCTGGACGCGCCGCAGTGGATCGGCTGGATCAACGTCGCGTCCGCATGGCTCGTCCCCTTCACCCTGGGCGTCGCCTGGGCACAGGGCTCGTTCACGCCCCGCCCCCCGGCCTCTGGTCAGGCCCGGAACCTCCCGGGACGCGATGAACGGTCCCCGCGGCGACCCGCCCTGACGAGTGACCAGGTCCGCAGCCACCTGGCGCCCTGGGCGCTGCTGGTCGGCGGCGGCGCGGCGGCGGTCGCGCTGGTGCTGGCCGGCGGGTATCCGGCGAGCATGGTCGGGGTGCCGGGCCAGGCGGTCTCGAACCTGTCGCCGCCGACGCTGGCCTCCGTGGCGTTCGGGCTGGCGCAGTGCGGCGCGGCCCTCCTCCTGCGCGGGCCGCTGACCCGGCTGATGCGGCGCCCGGTGCTGTGGGCGGGCGTCGCCATGATGAACCTGTCGGCGATGACGGTCTTCCTCTGGCACCAATCGGCCCTGCTGGGCGTTTCCACCCTGGTGACCAGGGTCACCGATAGGGTTCCAGGGCTGCTCGACGCGCCCGACCATCCCGGATGGCTCGCCCACCGGCTGACCTGGATTCCCGTGTTCGCCGCCGTCCTGGCGGGCATGTGGTCCCTGGCACACCGGTTCGAGCGGCGGATCCGGTTCCAACCCACGAGCCGCCCCGTTCGTCTCACCAAGAGATCGGACGTCCCGGAAGGGGCCTTCGGAACACGCAGGACCACCACCGGATGCACCGAGCATTGACCGGCATCCAGTAGAAAGGCCGGGCCATGCCGCAGTCCTCCGAGACGTCGCAGTCCTCTCCCGAGCAGTCGCCCGACGGCGAGTCCGCCGGGCGCCCGCACCGCCGCAGACACCCGCTGCGGCGGCTCGCCGCCAGCGCCGTGCTCGCCGCCGGCGTCCTGCTCACCACCGCCGGAACCGGGCACGCCGACCCCTACGCCAAGCCGGGCCCCGTCCCGACGCTGTCCCCCACCACGCTCGACCTCCGCTACGCCGCCGAGCGGCTGACGATCGAGAAGGCGCTGGCCACCGCGCGCGACGTCGGCGACACCGAGCGGGCCCGCGCCCTGACGGCCTTCCTCCGCCCCGGCCGGACCTTCCTCTCGGTCGACCCGCGCGGCCGCGGCCAGGCCGTCGAGGTCATCGGCGACCTCGCCCACGCCCGCCGCGTCGCGGTCCTGGTCCCGGGCGCCGACTCCACGATCGCGGGCTTCGACCTGCGCGCCGGCCGCACCTGGGCGTCCCCCGGCGGCGGCGCCCGCGCCGTCTACGACGAGGCCCGCCGCATCTCCCCCGGCAGCGACCTCGCCGTCGTCGCCTGGCTCGGCTACGCCGCCCCCAAGACCTTCAGCAGCGACGTCCTCACCGACACCCGGGCCGAGCGCGGCGCGGTCGAGCTGCGGCAGTTCCTCGTCGGCGTGCACCGGGTGAACCCGTCCGCCCAGGTGGGCCTGCTCTGCCACAGCTACGGTTCGGTCGTCTGCGGCCGTGCCGCCATGGAGGGCAACGGCCCCGGCGGGCCCGCGTGGCGGAAGGTGTCCGACATCGCCCTGTTCGGCAGCCCGGGCACCACCGCCTGGACGGCCGCCGCCCTCGGCACCACCGCCCGCGTCTGGGCGGGCCGCGGCACCGCCGACTGGATGGAGGACGTCCCCCACGTCCGCATCTTCGGCCTGGGTCTCGGCCCCGACCCGGTCTCCCGGAACTTCGGCGCCCACGTGTTCCAGGCCGGCCACGCCGGCCACAGCGACTACCTGGCCCCCGGCTCCCCCTCCCTCCGCAACCTGACCCACATAGCCCTGGGCCACCCCGCCAGCGTCACCCGCGCCTAACCCAGTTCCATAGTGCTGATCAAGCACGGAGCCGAAGCCGGGCGAGCACAGAGGTCTCCCGCGCAGGGATCACGACCAAGCACCCCGACGTCGAAGACTTTGTAGCGGCACTCCGACGTCGAAGACTCCGTAGCGCTCGGGCGGGTGGCGAAGCGATTCGGCCTGCCGAAGGCCTGTGAACGCGTCGTCGGCCACGACCGCCCGCGAGAGTTCATCGGGCCAGCCCTCGGCGCGGTGGAGTGAGTCACTCACCGGGACTGTCAGCGGCAGCATCCCGCCCCGCTCCATCAGCCGCAACGAGGATGCGGCGTCGCAATCGAGCCTTGGATGGCGACGCGCATGATCACGCTGGGGCTGCGGGCTCGGGGTGATCGGCGGATGGTGACGGGCGCCGGCC
>NZ_JBFAOF010000992.1:0-2528 GCF_040675125.1 Spirillospora sp. NPDC049652
CGTGAACCGGCTGGACGACGCGCACGCCGCCGGGCTGCGCGAGCACGGGGCCGACACCGTCGTGAACGACCTTTCCGATCTTCTCAAGGGGGACCAGTGACCGAGCCGGACAACCGCGCGGCGGCCGCCGGGCAGCCGCAGTTCCTGGTGGAGCCCTGGTGCGTGCGCGAACCGGAGCTGCGCCTGGACCGGCTGGCCCAGAGCGAGTCGGTGTTCGCGCTGTCCAACGGCCATCTCGGGCTGCGCGGCAACCTGGACGAGGGCGAGCCGCACGGGCTGCCGGGCACCTACCTCAACTCGTTCTACGAGCGGCGTCCACTGCCGCAGGCCGAGGCCGCCTACGGGGTGCCCGAGACCGGGCAGACCGTGATCAACGTGACCAACGGCAAGGTCATCCGGCTGCTGGTGGACGACGAGCCGTTCGACGTCCGGTACGGGCGGCTGCACTACCACGAGCGGGTGCTCGACATGCGCGCCGGCACCCTGTCCCGGGACGTGGAGTGGACGTCCCCGGCGGGCCGCCGCGTCAAGATCACCTCGACCCGGCTGGTGTCGCTGACCCAGCGCGCGGTCGCCGCGATCTGCTACGAGGTCGAGGCGGTGGACGACGCGGTCCGGATCGTCCTGCAGAGCGAGCTGGTGGCGAACGAGGCGCTGCCCGACCTCGGCAAGGACCCCCGCGCCAGCGCGATGCTGGAGGCGCCGCTGGTGTCGGAGGACCACATGTCCAACGGGCACCGGGTCGTCCTGGTGCACCGCACCCGGGAGAGCGGCCTGCGGATGGCCGCCGGGATGACGCACCAGGTCACCGGCCCGGAGGACGCCGACCACGCGCTGGAGAGCCTGCCCGACATCGGCCGGCTCACGGTCGCGACCCGGCTGAAGCCCGGCGAGCGGCTGCGGATCGTCAAGTACATGGCCTACGGCTGGTCCAGCCAGCGGTCCCGGTCCGCGCTGAACGACCAGGTCGTGGGGGCGCTCGCGGCGGCCCGGCAGACCGGCTGGGACGGGCTGCTGGCGGAGCACCGCGCCTTCCTCGACGACTTCTGGGAGGGCGCGGACGTCGAGGTCGACGGCGACGCCGAGGTGCAGCAGGCCGTCCGGTTCGCGCTGTTCCACATCCTGCAGGCGGGCGCGCGCGCCGAACGCCGGATGATCCCCGCCAAGGGCCTCACCGGGCCCGGCTACGACGGGCACTCGTTCTGGGACACCGAGACGTTCGTCATGCCGGTGCTCACCTACACCCATCCGGACGCGGTCGCCGACGCGCTCGGCTGGCGGCACATGACGCTGCCGCTCGCCCGGGAGCGCGCGAGCCAGCTCGGGCTGCCGGGCGTCGCGTTCCCCTGGCGGACGATCCGCGGCCAGGAGTGCTCCGGCTACTGGCCCGCCGGGACCGCCGCGTTCCACATCAACGCCGACATCGCCGACGCGGTCGTCCGGTACCTGGACGCCACCCAGGACGAGCAGTTCGAACGCGAGGTCGGGCTGGAGATCCTGGTGGAGACCGCGCGGCTGTGGCGCGGCATCGGCCACCACGACGTCGAGGGCGTGTTCCGCATCGACGGCGTCACCGGCCCCGACGAGTACACGGCCGTCGTCGACAACAACGTCTACACGAACCTGATGGCCCGCCGGAACCTGTGCGAGGCCGCCGAGACCGCCATGCGCAACCCGGACGTCGCCGACCGGCTCGGCGTCACCACCGAGGAGGCGGCGTCCTGGCGGGACGCGGCGGAGCGCATGCGCATCCCCTACGACGAGCGGCTCGGCGTCCACCCGCAGTGCGACGGGTTCACCGACCACGCCCGCTGGGACTTCGCCTCGACCAAGCCCGACCAGTACCCGCTGCTGCTGAACGTCCCGTACTTCGACCTGTACCGCAAGCAGGTCGTCAAGCAGGCCGACCTGGTGCTCGCGCTGCACCTGTGCGGGGACGTGTTCACGCCGGAGGAGAAGGCGCGCGACTTCGCCTACTACGAGGCGCTGACCGTCCGGGACTCCTCGCTGTCGGCGCAGACGCAGGCGGTGGTCGCGGCCGAGTGCGGGCACCTGGAGCTCGCGCACGACTACCTCGGCGAGACCGCGCTGATGGACCTGCACGACCTGAACCGCAACACCCGCGACGGCCTGCACATCGCGTCGCTGGCGGGCGCGTGGACGGCACTGGTCGCGGGCTTCGGCGGCATGCGCGCCGGCCGCGGGAACCTGCGGTTCGCGCCGCGGCTGCCCGGCGGCATCAGCCGGCTGGCGTTCCGGATGCGGTACCGCGGCAACCTGATCAAGGTGACGGTCACCGGCGAGACCGCGACCTACGAGCTGCTGGACGGCCCCGGCCTGGTCCTCGCCCACCACGGCGAGGAGTTCCACCTGGAGAAGGACCCGGTGGAGCGGGAGATCCTCCAGGGGCTCTCGCCCGTGGCGCCCTGCCAGCCCGCGGGACGGGAGCCGATCCCGCGCCGGTCCCCGCCTCCGCTCCCGCCGCCGGGACCACCGAGGCCGCCGTGGACCTGGCGCGCCTGGCCGAG
>NZ_JBFAOF010000993.1:0-2521 GCF_040675125.1 Spirillospora sp. NPDC049652
GACGTCGCGCACGGCCGCGACATCGGTGGCCATGGAGCCGAGCGCGCCGCCGACCGCGCCGCTGACGCCCTCGCGGGCGGCGCCCTTGAACATGTTGCCGGCCGCGGAGCCGGCCGCGTCGGACAGGCCGGGGATCTTGCCGACGCCGTGCCCGACGGCGCCGCCGACCGCGCCGCCGATCGCGCCGTCCAGCATGGAGGTGCCGACCTGCTTGAGGTCGATGCCGTCGCGGTGGCCCTGCGCGACCTGGATGCCCTGGATCAGCAGGTCCAGCCCGCCGCCCTGCAGCAGGCCCATGATCGCGCCCTTGGCGATCGAGGACAGCAGGTTCTGGCCGAGCCGCTCCAGCAGCTGGGTGGCGATCGTTCGGGCGGTGGCCCACGCGCCCGCCTCGACCGCCGGGATCGCCGCCGTGGACGCGCCGAACGTGGCGAACGCCGCCGCGATCAGCCAGGCGATCTGCGCCGCCGTGATGATCAGCAGCGCGATGAACATGTACTTGCCGTACTCGATCTCGGTGGCGCCCTGTTCGAGCACCTGCCCGAGCGCGTCGCAGGCCTCGGCGAGCTTCGGCAGGATCTCCGGGTCGGTGGCGGTCCACTTCTCCCAGTTCAGGCGGAACTTGTCCGCCGCGCCGCTGTCCAGGGCGCCGAGCACGTCGGAGGCGGCCCGGTTCAGCTCGCCGATCAGGGAGGTCACGTCCGAGGACGCCGTGTGCCAGGCGTCGGCGGCCCGCCGCATGGCGGTCTCGTCGCCCTCCGGCCAGTCGGCGCCGATGAGCCAGGACAGCCACTTGACCTCGTCGGGGATCTCCATGCCCACGGGGAAGGCCACCTCAAGGGGAGTTCGGGGGGAGCGGGGGGACGTGCCGGGCCGTGGCCGACGGGCCGAGGGGGCTCGTCAGCGGACGGTCGCCCGGCGGGGGCGGACCCGGTGCGCCCCGTCCGCGGGCGAGCGCGGACGGGGGCGGACGGGGTCAGCGGATCTTCGAGTGGTGCTCGGCCTTGTCGTAGTTGTCGGCCATGTCGTCGACGCCGTCCTTGATGTTGCGCAGGCCCTTGGCGGTGTCGCCGAACGACTTGAGCATGTTCTTCGCGGGCGTCTCGTAGTTCTTGCCGAACTCCTCGCCCGTCTTGTCACCGCCCCAGCACTTGCCCTCGGCCTGGAGCCTGCCGTTCAGGCGGTCGAAGATCTCCTTGAGGTGGTCCGCCCCCGTGTCGAAGCCGCCGCCGGCCTTGCGCAGGGCCTTGGTGTCGACTTCCAGGTATCCGCCGTCGCTCATTTACCCAGCAATCCGTAGTGCTCGCGAATGGAGTCCATGTCGAACTTCTCGGGCAGCAGCTTGCCCAGGTCGGGGATGCCGCCCGGCCCGGCGCCCTCGCCGGCCGGCCCGGCGGGGGCGATGTCCCGCATGGCCTCGCTGATCTTCTCGGCGACCTGCGCGGACGCCTCGCGGGACGCCTCCAGGACGGCCTCGGACAGCTCGGCGGACGCCAGCTTGCGGTACACGCGCGGGTCGAGCTCCAGCGCGGTCAGCCTGCCCTGCCGGTCGACCGTGACCCGGACCATCCCGTCGGCCGCCTCGGCGGACGCGTCGATGTCCTCAAGCCTCTCCTGCAGCCCCTTGAGCTTGTCCCGCTGCTCGCGGTACTGGCCCAGCAGCTCGTCGATGTGCGCCTGCCACTCAGCGCGCATGCCGCTCCCCTCGCCGTGCCGGCCTCGTCCGCCCTGATCGTCCCGAAGACGTTACAACGGCACGTGTCGGACTTCGACCTGAAGTGTTCCTAGTTCTTCCAGAGCAGGACGTTCTGCACCTCGACGCCCAGCTCGGACGCCGTCAGGTTGACCGGCCCGGCGGCGCCGCCGACCGCTCCGCCGCGCGCGTAGTAGGACTGCGCGAACACCACGTTCGTGCCGCGCGAGTAGGTCCGTGTCCAGCGCTCGGGGTTGCCGCGCAGCACCGGGATGCCGCTGCTCTTGGCCGGGCCGAGCAGCCTCGGCTCGGCGTGCCGGTTCAGCGAGTTGACGACCGCCCGCGCGTCCGCGGCGCTGTCGAACCGCGCGATCGACAGCACGGTCACGATCGTCCGGGACGAGTTGAGGTACACGCCCGACGCCATGCGGCCGGTGCAGGGGTGCGCGCGCAGCGTCGAGAGCAGCTGCGTGTTGGCGCGCAGGACGCACGACTCGTACCGCGTGCCCGCCTGCGTGTAGGAGTTGCCCTTCGCCGTCCGGATCGTTCGGGTGAGGATGCTCCACGGGTCGGACGTGCCGCCCCCGCCCCCGCCGCCACCGCCGCCTCCGCCTGTCGGGGAGGTCGGCCGCGTCCCGTGCGGGCTGGACGGCGCCGAGGTCGGCGGCGGGAGGACGGCCACGTGCCGCTTCGGCTTGTCGTCGCCGGACAGCAGGACGAGCGCGCCGATCCCGCCGCCGATGAGGACGACGGCGACGACCGCGATGACGATGAGCACCGCCGCGCCGCCCCCGCCGCCGGGCGGCGGACCGGGCGGCGGCGGGAAGC
>NZ_JBFAOF010000994.1:0-2520 GCF_040675125.1 Spirillospora sp. NPDC049652
TCCGCGCCGACCACGCGGGGACGCCCGGTGGCGAGCACCGGCCGGGCGTGCAGCGTCGCGTCGTCGGAATGCTCGTCCGCGCCGATGCCGTCCCAGGCGAGCAGCGCGGCCCGGGCGAGCGGGTCGTCCTCGTCGGGCTCGTCGTCCGCGCCGACGCCGAGCAGCGTCGCGACCCGTCCGGACGCGGCCGACGCCCCGGACGGCGCGACCGTCCCCGGCGGCGCGGCGACCAGCGCGATCGCGTCCGCGCCGAGCAGCGCCCGCAGGTGCCGGACGGCCTTGCGCGCCGAGTCGCCGGTCAGCCCGCCGCGCAGCGCGGGCGACGCGCGGGAGATCGTGTGCAGGGTGGCGAAGGTGGCCTCGTCGGCCGGGTTGGCGAAAGCGCGCCGCCTGGTGCGGCGCCGCCGGCAGACGGCGACGGTCCCGGCCGCCCCGGCCGTCACGACGGCCATGGACCCGGTGCACACGAGGTCGAGCACGGACGGTACGTCCATGGCGACCTAACGTAACGCCCTCGCCCGGAGGCGGTGGCCGGTTCGGCCCACAGCCGCGGACCAGGTCCGGCCAAGCTCCCCCAAAACCCGACGATCGCGCAGGTCAGGCGGCTACAGGGGCGGAGCGTCGCCCTCGTCCTCCTGGTAGGAGTAGCGCTGCTCGCGCCAGGGGTCGGCGACGTTGTGGTAACCGCGCTCCTCCCAGAAGCCGCGCCGGTCCTTGACCAGGTACTCGATCGCGCGCACCCACTTGACGCTCTTCCAGGCGTACAGGTGCGGGACGACCAGCCGGATCGGGAAGCCGTGGTCGAGGGGCAGCCGCTCGCCGTCGCGGTGGGTGGCGAACATCGTGCCCTCGGCGAGGAAGTCGCTCATCCGGATGTTGGCGCTGTAGCCGTACTCGGCCCACACCATCACGTGCGTGACCTCCGGATCGGGCGGCGCGAGCTCGACGATCGCCGACCCCGGGATCCCCTCCCAGTGGTTGTCCGGGATCGTGAACTTGGTGACGCAGTGGAAGTCGGCGACGGCCGAGACGCGCGGCAGCCGCTCGAACTCCTCCCACGTCCACCGGGTCCGGCCGCCGGCGGCGGTCGCGCCGAAGACGCGGAAGTCCCAGTCCTTGGGACGGAACTTCGGGACCGGCCCGTAGTGCAGGACGGGCCAGCCGCGCGGCACGTACTGGCCCGGGGGCAGCGCCTTCGCCCCGGCCGGCTCCCCGCCCTGGGGCGCGGCGCCGGACCCGGAGGCGGAAGCGGAGGTCTCGGAGGCGGTGGTCTCGGAGGCGGCGGCCTCGGGGCCGGAGGCGGCGGTCGCGCCGGGGCTCGGCTCGAGGGGCTCGTCGGACGAGGACTCGGGTGGCGACATGACGCGGCCATCCTGCCATCCGGCGTGAGCTGAGCCATATTCGGGGTGCTCGCCTCACGCACCCGCTCCGATGGGTTACTGTGTGCACGTGCGCAACGTCGTCTATTTCTTTTGGTTCGACCAGCCCCGGCGGCTGGTCTGCCAGACGCTGCGCTGACAGACCTCAGAACGACCGAAGCCCCGGGCCTGGACACAAGGCCCGGGGCTTCTTCGTTTTCCGGCATCCGATCCGCGCGGGGCCCACCGGGGTCCCGCGCACGTACGAGAGGCACAAGCATGGTCATCGTCATGGCGCCCGAAGCCAACGACGCCGATATCAGGGCCGTCGTCTCACTGGTCGAGACGGCGGGCGGCGACGCGTTCGTCAGCCGCGGCGTGGAGCGCACCATCATCGGGCTGGTCGGGGACGTCCAGCAGTTCGGAACCCTCAACCTGCGGTCGCTGCGCGGGGTGAGCGACGTCATCCGGATCTCGGCGCCGTACAAGCTGATCAGCCGCGAGAACCACCGGGAGCGGTCGGTGGTGCGGGTGGGCGGCGTCCCGATCGGCCCCGGCACCATGACCCTGATCGCCGGGCCGTGCGCGGTCGAGACCCCCGAGCAGACGCTCGCCGCCGCCCAGATGGCCCAGGCCGCGGGCGCGACCCTGCTGCGCGGCGGCGCGTTCAAGCCCCGCACGTCCCCGTACGCCTTCCAGGGGCTCGGCGAGGCCGGGCTGCGCATCCTGGCCGACGTCCGCGCCGAGACCGGCATGCCCGTGGTCACCGAGGTCGTGGACGCCGCCGACGTCGAGCTGGTCGCCTCGTACGCCGACATGCTGCAGATCGGCACCCGCAACGCGCAGAACTTCGCGCTGCTGCAGGCCGCCGGGGAGTCCGGCAAGCCGGTCATGCTGAAGCGCGGCATGAACGGCACCATCGAGGAGTGGCTGATGGCCGCCGAGTACGTCGCGCAGCGCGGCAACCTCGACATCGTGCTGTGCGAGCGCGGCATCCGCACCTTCGAGACGGCCACCCGCAACACCCTGGACATCTCCGCCGTCCCGGTCGCGCAGCGGCTCGGCCACCTGCCGGTGATCGTCGACCCGTCGCACTCCGGCGGCAGCCGCGACCTGGTGCTGCCGCTCACCCGCGCGGCGATCGCGATCGGCGCGGACGGCG
>NZ_JBFAOF010000995.1:0-2520 GCF_040675125.1 Spirillospora sp. NPDC049652
CGTCGGCGGCCGTCGCGTTGCCCATGGTGCCGAGGACGTGCGCCCGCCGGTGCGGCTCCACGACCTCGATCGGATCGCCGCCGCCGAGCCGCCGCTCGCCGCCGATCACCATGGTGAGCTCGGCGTTCTCGCCGCCCAGCTCCTTGATCCGCGCCTCCAGCGCGGCCCGCTCCGGGCTCCCGGGCGCGTACCCCTTCACCGGCTCGTTCACCGGGACCGGCACGTTCGTGACGGCGTCCATGGAAGGCTCCCCTGCTCCGACATCGTCGTCAGTGCCGGAGATCTACCCGTCCCGCCGGACCCCTACGCGACCGCGGGCCAGGTGAGCGGGGCAAAGCGGCCGGGGGGCGGGTGAGCGGGGCGAAGGCGGCCGGGGGCCGGGGGCCGGAGTCAGAGGAGGTCGGCGAGTTCCTGGGTGGCGTACCAGAGGAGTTCGTGGCCCTCCGCGCCGTCCACGGCGAAGGCCGCGTCGTCGTCGCCCGCGTCGGCGGCGGGGACGGCCGCGACGGCCGCCCGCACGTCGGCCTCGGCCTCGGCGCCGTCCACGTGACCCGCCGCGATCTTCTTCCACGGCACCGCGGCGGAGACCTCCACGCGCGCGGGCTCGTCCTCGTCGTTCACCTGCCGGACCACCGCGTCCGGGACCTCGGCGGCCAGCACCACCCGGCGCGGAGCGGCCTCGGGGTCGTCGGCCAGCAGCCGCAGCGAGGCGCGGGCGGCGGACGCCATCGCCGCGTACTCCAGCTCCTCGATGTCGGCCGCGGCGTACCACTCGCGGAGCGCCGGCGTGACCGCGTAACCGGTCAGCGGCGCCGGACCGGCCTCGCGGTCCTTCAGGACCCGCGCGAGGGCGGCGAACGTGGTCGGCAGATAGACGCGCATGACCCCGCCAGTGTGCCACACCCCAGGTCACCCCACCCGTGCGGGCGGGTTCAGCGGAGGAGGTCGAGGGCGGCCAGGGCCAGGCGGGTCTCGTCCGGGGTCGTGTGGTGGACGCCGTGCATGCCGAGCGCCTCGGCGGCGCGGGTGTTGTGGACGATGTCGTCGATGAAGACGCACTCGTCCGGGGCGAGGCCCAGCAGGTCCACGGCGTGGCGGAAGATCGCCTCGTCGGGCTTGCGCAGGCCGACCTCGCAGGAGATCACCACCGCGTCGAACAGGCCGGTCCAGCGCTCGCGCGGGTAGGCGTTCCCCCACGAGTTGGACAGCAGCGCCACCCGCGTCCCGCCCTCCCGGACCTCCTTGAGCAGCGCGTACATCTCCTCGACCGGGGCGAAGGCGGCGAACATCCGCTCGATGAGGCCCGCCGCCGGGACGGGACCGCCGTCCACGGTGCGCAGCTCGGCGGCGAGCAGCCGCTCGAACTCGGCGGGGTCGAGCGTGCCGTCCTCCAGCCCGTGGATGGGGTTGGTGCCCGCGCCGTCGTACGCCTGCTTGACCCACGCGCGCATGAGGGTGCGGTAGCCGGCGGCGTCGATCCGGTCGGCGGCCAGCCAGGCGTCCACGGCCTGGTCGAGCGGCGAGGTCAGGACGCCGCCCCAGTCGGTGATCACAGCTCGGGGACTCACGGCCTCGATGCTAGGAGACGTCCGATACGTCCGGGAAGTCGTGTGGGAAGTCGTGGGGGAAGTCGGGTGGGCGCGGCGGGCTCCCCGGGCGCGGGCCGGCGTGCCGTGAGGACGGCGGCCAGGCACATCAGCGGGGTGGCGGGCAGGACGTACCGGTAGTCGAACTGCGCGGTCAGGGACGGGACGACCAGCAGGACGGTCCCGATCGTCCAGGGGAGCAGGCCGTCCCAGCGCCGGAGCCTGACCATCAGGACCAGCCCGCCGGCCATGACCAGGCCGAGCACGGTCCCCGGCAGGTAGGCGACCTTCTGGTAGACGCCGAGGAAGGACGCGTACGGGCCGGTCGCCCTCGTCGGCGCGTAGCCGGGGTCGTAGGCGCGCACGTACGGCTCGGCCTGCGGGTCGGGGTTGAAGGTCCTGCGGCCGAACAGGTAGTGCGCGTAGGTCGTCCGGTCGGGGAAGGCGGGGTGGTCCCAGCGGAACGTCCGGGCGAGGTCGGTCAGGGCGACCTCGGCGTAGTCGCCCGGCTGGTGGGTGATCGCGCGGACCGCGAAGTCGAACGCCAGCCGCTCGCCCTCGGGCGTGAAGCCGGTGGCCTCGACGCGGTAGCGCGGCGCGCGCGGCCCCCAGATGTAGGACTCGCGGACCGACCGGTGCTTCGGGTCGCTCGACAGGCACAGCGCCATCTGCTCGACCGGGACGTCCATCTTCCGGCAGTCGGCGAACGGCGCGACCCGCCCGTACAGGAACACCCCCGTGCTGCGGGTCATCGTGAACTCGCCGCGGTCGGCGGCGAACCAGGACGAGTAGGCCACGATCGGGATCACGCCCGCCGCCGCCATCGCGACCATCGGCCGCCAGCCCACGCGCCTCACGAGCAGCACGAACGCCGCGACGGCGAGCAGCGGCAGGCCCGCCGACCGGGTGATCGTCGCGAGGCCGAGCAGCAGCC
>NZ_JBFAOF010000996.1:0-2516 GCF_040675125.1 Spirillospora sp. NPDC049652
GCCTCCACCCCCTCCGCGCCGACCACGGTCTCGGGAAGCGCGTCCAGCGCGTCCGACGCGGTCCCGCGGACGCGGTCGTCGGGGTCCGCGAGCATCCAGGCCAGGGTGTCGGCGGCTCCGCGCGGCCCGTCGCCGGCGTGCAGCAGCTCCCGGAGAAGGAGGACCGCGGCCACCCGTACCGCCGGATCGACGTCACTGAGGTACGGATCGAGATCGGCGAGCGTGGGACGGTCGAGACGCCGGAGCTCCCGGACGCGGGCCGGCGGGACGGGCGCCGAAGTCGCGGACGTCGAGGTCACGGACGTCGAGGTCGCGTGAGTCGGGAGTGTGGGCGGCGGGGTCATGGGCGTGAGCGACATGGCGAACCTCTTGGTGCCGTGCGGATCGTCGTGGGCGACGTGCGGGTGCGATGCCGCGCCCGCACGGGCCTCCCGCCCGCGTCCGTCCCGAGGGGGACGCGGAGCCGGAGGCTCCGTCAACACAGGGCGCTGGCCTGCCGCCTGAGGTCCACGTGGCGGCGCGCGACGAGGGAGGTTCGTGCGGTCACGGCCCCATCCTGACCCAGGTTCCCCTATTAGTCAACCGGGAAAGTATGGAATTACGCGGGAGAAGAGGGGACGCGCCGGGCGCGCGTCCCCTCTTCGTACAGTCGGTCACGCGATGCTCTCCACTTCCTGGGTGGGCGCGGCCTCCGTCCCGGCGGCCGGGCGCGGCTTGCGCAGCAGGACCAGGGCGGCCACCCCGCCGACCGCGGCGATCACGGCGGCGGCCAGGAAGGCCGCGCGGAAGCCGTCGGTGAGCCGGACGGCGTCGCCGAGGGCGTTGGCGCCGTGCGAGGCCGCGAAGGCGGTGGCGCCGGCGAGGCCCAGGGCCGAACCGACCTGGTAGGAGGTGTTGACGATGCCGGACGCGAGGCCCGCCTGCTCCGGCGGGGCGCCGGCGAGGGCGGACATCATGGTCGGGATGAAGGCGAGCGACATCCCGAGCGCGGCGACCAGGGACGCGGCGAGCACGTCGGCGGCGAAGCTGCCGTCGGGGCGGACGAAGGTCAGCCCGGCGAGGCCGAGCGCCAGCACGAACAGCCCGGTCACCGCGAGCGGCTTCATGCCGAAGCGGGCCATGAGCCGGCCGGTCACGCCGACCATGAGGATCATGATGGTGACGGTCATCGGCAGCAGCGCCGCGCCGCTGGCGAACGCGCCGAACCCGAGCACCTGCTGCAGGTAGAGGTTCAGGAAGTACCAGGCCGGGATCCAGGCCGCGCCGAGCAGCGCGAAGGCGATGTTGGCCGCGGCGAGGCCGGGCACCTTCCAGATGGACGGCGGGGCCAGCGGGGCCTTGACGACCTTCTGCACGATCGCGAACAGGACCAGCAGCACCACCGCGCCGGCGAACTCCAGCAGCGTCGAGGCCGAGCCCCAGCCCTGCTCCGGCGCCCGGACGACCGCGAGGACCGCGAGGGCGAGGCCGGCGGTGACCGAGACCGCGCCGAGCACGTCCACCGAGCCGCGGTGGCCGCGGATGGCGGGCAGGACGGCCGGGACGGCGGCGAGGGTCGCCAGGCCGATCGGGATGTAGATCACGAACACCCACGGCCAGCTCAGCCACTGGGTGAGCACGCCGCCGAGGAACACGCCGGCGGTGCCGCCCGCGGGGGCCGCCGCGCCGTACAGGGCCATGGCCTTGCCGAGCTCACGCGGGTTCGAGCCGAAGGTGACCATGAGCAGCGCCATCGCGGCCGGGGTGATCAGCGCGCCGCCGACACCCTGGATGCCGCGGCCGAGCAGCTCGACCCACGCGCTCTGCGCCGCCGCGGCGACGATCGAGCCGCCGATCAGGATGACCCATCCGGCCGAGAAGACCCGGCGTGCGCCGAGCAGGTCGGCGAGCCGTCCGCCGAGCAGCAGCAGGCCGCCGAACACGACCACGTAGGCGTTGAAGACCCACTGCAGGCCGCCGGGCGAGAAGTGCAGGTCACGCTGCATGTCCGGGAGTGCGACACCGATGATCGAGGTGTCCATGATGACCATGAACTGGGCCGTGGCGAGCACCAGGAGGGCCCACCACCGCCTCGGGTTGGACGCGGACATCGCCGTCTCCTATACCGATAGGGGGTATGAGTTTCTGACGCGGAGAAACGTAACACACCCCCTGGGGGTATCAATGTGCGGGACGGGTGAGCTGCGTCACACATGAAGAGGCCCCCGGTCCGCGTCATCGCGGAACGGGGGCCTCGAACGCTCTGAGGGACGGCCTCGGGGTCAGGTCTTCTCGAGGTACTCCGTGCGCTCCTCGTCGAGCAGGGACGCCAGCTCGGCGGCCAGACCCAGATGGCGTTCCAGCTCCGGATCGTCCTCGACCAGCGCGGTCGCCTCCTCGCGCGCCAGCCGGATGACGTCCTCGTCCCGCTGCAGCGTCAGCAGCCGGAGGCTGGACGACCGCCCGGCCTGCGCCGCGCCCAGCACGTCGCCCTCCCGGCGCTGCTCCAGGTCCAGCCGGGACAGCGCAAAGCCGTC
>NZ_JBFAOF010000997.1:0-2513 GCF_040675125.1 Spirillospora sp. NPDC049652
GGCCGAGGTGCTCACCCGGGCCGCGCTCGGCGCGCTGCGCCAGCTCCGGCCGCTGGACGCCGGGGCCGAGGGCAACCCGCAGATCGTCGTCCCGCACGTGGACCGGCACTGGGGCGTGCTGTCCAAGTTCGACAGCGCCCTGGTCTCCTCCGCCGACGGCACGAAGGTCGCCTGGTACCGGCGCGACCCGGACCGGTTCCGCCGGATCATGACGCGCGCCTCGGCGCTGCACGCCCGCCTCGGCCGCGAGTGGCCGGAGCTCGCCGTCCAGTACCGGGCCGCGCTGCCGGAGCTGACCGCCCCCGAGACCTGGCGGCGCACGTTCGAGGCGAACCCCGCCTCCGCCACGCCGGCGGCGCCCCCGGCCGCGGACGGCTGATGGCCGTGACCTCCACCCGCTCGCCGGACGACCCGTATCCGCGGCGCGAAGAGTTCATCCCGGGCGGCCCGCCCCCGGCCGTGCCTCCGCCGGATCAGATGCCCGGCCCCGGTCGCCACGCCCGTGTCCCGGAACCCGAATCCGACCCCGGCATCCTCTTCACCCCCGACCCCGCTCCCTTCACACCGCCAGTGCCACCGACACGAGCCCCGTTCGAGACCTTCGTCCCCGCCCCCGTGAGCTTCGAGCCGCCGGCGGGACCGGCGGACGCGCCACCGTATGGCGAGCCGCCGCACGACGCGCCGCCGCACGACGCGCCGCCGCGGGACGCGCCGCCGCACGACGCGCCGCCGCGGGACGCGCCGCCGCGGGACGCGCCGCCGCAGGACGCGCCACCGATGCCGCCCGCGCCGCCGGTCCCATCGGCGCCGCCGCCCGTGTCTGCCGCGGTCGCCCCCGCCCCGCTCGCGCCCGCCGAGGACGGGGAGCTCATCCGGGACCCCGCACGGCTCACGGCCGAGGACCTGGCCGGGATGCGGCCGCCGGAGGCCGGCGGCGGACTGGAGCAGGTCTTCCGCCGCCGGTACCTGCTGCGGCTGCTGGTGCGCCGGGAGCTGAAGGCCCGCTACAAGGGGTCGCTGCTCGGTCTCGGCTGGTCGTACGTGCGCCCGGCCGTCCACTTCGGCGTGTACTTCTCCATCGTCGGCGTCTTCCTGGGCGTGAACAAGGCGGTCGAGGACTTCCCGGTCTACCTGTTCTCCGGGATGGTGCTGGTCAACCTGTTCACCGAGACGCTGCACGCCTGCACCCGCTCGGTGACCGGCAACGCCCCGCTCGTCCGCAAGGTCTTCCTGCCGCGCGAGATGTTCCCGGCGGCGTCGCTGCTGGTCTCGCTCGTCCACTTCCTGCCGGGGCTCGGCATCCTGTTCGGGGTGGCGGTCGCCTACGGCTGGCGGCCCACCCCGGACGGCCTGTTCGGCGCGGCGATCGCGTTCGCCCTGGTCGTGTCGTTCGGGCTCGGGCTCGGGCTGATCTGCGCGGCGGTGAACGTGTTCTTCCGCGACCTGGAGCAGGTCGTGGACATCCTGATGATCGTCATCACCTGGTCGGTGCCGATGATCTACCCCTGGACGCACGTCCGGGCCAAGGCCCCGCAGTGGGTGCTGGACCTCTACCTGGCCAACCCGCTGGTCTCGGCGGTCAGCCTGTTCCAGCGCGCGTTCTGGTACCCGGGGACGACCCGGTCGTTCGTCTTCCCGCCGCACATGCTCGACCGCGCGTCGTTCGCCCTCGCGGCGTCGCTGCTGGTCCTGGCGTTCGGCCAGTTCCTGTTCGCCCGCGCGCAGCGCCGGTTCGCCGAGGAGCTGTGAGATGACCGCGCCGTCCATCGTGATCGACTCGGTGAGCAAGCGGTTCACGCTGCGGCACGCCCGGTCGATCAAGGAGATGACCGTCCGCGCCTTCCAGCGGCAGAGCCTGTCGGAGAGCTTCAGCGCGCTGGACGACGTGAGCCTGGTGGTCTATCCCGGCGAGACCGTCGCGCTGATGGGGCTGAACGGCTCCGGCAAGTCGACCCTGCTGAAGATGATGTCGGGGGTGATGCGGCCGGACTCCGGCAGGGTGCTGGTCGACGGGCGCGTCGCCGGGCTGATCGACGTCGGCGCGGGACTGCACCCCGAGCTGACCGGCCGCGAGAACGTCTACCTGAACGCCGCGATCCTCGGCATGGGCGACCACGAGACCAAGGCCCGGTTCGACCAGATCGTCGAGTTCTCCGGAGTCAGCCGGTTCCTGGACAACCAGGTCAAGTTCTACTCGTCCGGCATGTTCATGCGGCTGGCGTTCTCCATCGCAGCGCACACCGAACCGGACATCTTCCTGATCGACGAGGTGCTCGCGGTCGGCGACCCGCCGTTCCGGGAGAAGTGCCTCGACCGCATCCGGGAGCTGCGGGGCGAGGGCCGCACGATGGTGATCGTCGCGCACGACATCGCGATGCTCACCCAGCTGTGCGACCGCGGTGTGATGATGCGCGCCGGGCGAAAGATCTTCGACGGTGACGTGGCGGAGGCCGGCGCGCTGTGGCGGGTGGACCGCCGTTCGCGCCGGGCGCTGGTGGACGCGCCGCCCGCGG
>NZ_JBFAOF010000998.1:0-2513 GCF_040675125.1 Spirillospora sp. NPDC049652
CGGGCTGCGCGGCCCAGCCCCTCGGCGCTGCGGCCCCCGCCGCCCCTGCCGCTCCGGCGGCCCCAGCGGCCCTTCTCGCGGGCGCGTGCACCCGGTGGGACGGGTGGGGCGGCGCACCGGCGATACGGGCGTCCGCGGCCCTGACGGAGACGGGAGCGGGGACCTCGGCGGTCAGCGGCGAGCCCGCGGCCCGGGTCGCGGCGGCGCTGGTCGCGGCGCGGGCCGCCTCCCCCGGGTCGGCCTCGTGCTCGGACGCCGCCAGGTGCGCGCGCTCCTTGAACTGCTCGGTGCCCTGATCCAGGTAGTGCTTGCCGACCACGGACGCCGCCGTCGACACCACACTCATGAACGCGGCACCAATGATCGTCCCGTACACCCCCAGGTAGGACGCTCCGTAGGCGGCGACCACGGTCGCCGCCCCACTCGCGATCAGCTGTGTGGCGCTCAGCTCCGGCAGCTTCCGCTGCGCCATGAAATCTTCCCTCCCTGCCCAGTGGACTTCCCTATGCCCCCCACAATCAGGAACTCACCGCGGCTCCGGCGTTGTTCCGATACCGGACGTGACGATCGCAACGCCCCGAAACGGGGCGCCGCAGAGGGAGAACGCCGCGGAACCGGGGCCGTGCGGGCCGGTCAGGCACAGTGTGGAAAAGGATCCACAAGAATCGGGTAGTCCGCCCCCGGCGGGCGCGCGGGACGGGCAAGCTTGGTCGGAGGCCCTCTTCACCGCTGTGATGAGGGCTTTGAGAGCGGCGATGTTCGGACATGCCGGGTACGGTGCTGGCAGCAGGTGTGTCCGAAAGAGAGACTCGGGAATCCGGGGGAAGGGCACGCATGCGCCCCTGGTGGGGACCGAACGACCGGCCGGTGCGAGCGCGGGGAGGCGGACTCGCGAACGGGCGTGTGGTTCGGCACCCCTCCGGTGCCGTTGGGACAGGGCAGGAAGGACACGCATGCAGGAGCTGCGCCTCGTCGCGGTCAGCGAGGACGGTACGTACCTCGTCCTGGCCACCGCGGGCCGAGGCACCCGGTTCACCCTGCCCGTCGACGACCGGCTGCGCGCAGCCGTGCGAGGGCACTTCTCCCGCCTCGGCCAGTTCGAGATCGAAGTGGAGAGTCCCTTGCGACCCAAGGAGATCCAGGCGCGCATCCGGTCCGGTGAGACCGCGGAGGAGATCGCCGAGTCCGCGGGCATCCCCGTCGAACGCGTCCGCTGGTTCGAGGGCCCCGTCCTGCAGGAACGCGAGTACATGGCCCAGCAGGCGCAGCGGGTCGCGGTGCGCCGGCCGGGCGAGACCCAGCCCGGCCCGCCGCTCGGCGAGACCGTCGAGGAGCGGCTCGGCCGCGGCGGCGTCGACCTCGAAGAGGTCGAGTGGGACTCCTGGAAGTGCGAGGACGGCACCTGGCGGATCCGGCTGTCGTTCTTCGAGAGCGGGCGTCCGCACGCCGCCGAGTGGTCCTTCGACCCGCGCCGCCGGTTCGCCACGCCGCTGGACGAGGTCGCCGCGCGGCTGACCTCCGTCGAGTGGGACGACGACGCCCTGTCCGACACCGTCACCCCGCTCGTCCCGCGCCGTCCGGCGATGAAGGTCGTCTCCGACTCCGGCGCGCCGTCCGGGATGTCCGGCCGTTCCCGCGGCCTCTCCGGCGACGACCACGCCGACCCGGCGCGCCCGGCCGAGGCGCGGCGCGCGTTCGACCCCGTCTCGTTCAGCGACGACTCCCCGCGGTCGCTGGACGGCGGCCCGCGCGAGTTCCCCGTCCGTCCCGACGCCCCCGCCCCGCTCCGCCGGGAGGAACCGCCCGCCCGTCCCGGCCGGGAGACCGCCTCCCGCGACATCGCCGCCCGCGAGGCCGTGGCCCGCGAGGCGGCGATCCTGCGCGACACCGCCATCTCCCAGGACTCCGACTCCCTCGCCCCGCGCCGCCCGGCGTCCGGCCGCTCCTTCGGCGACCGCGACGACTTCGACCGTGACGCCGACACGGGCGCGCCGCGCGACGCGTCGGTTCTCCGCGCGTCCGGCATGCTCCGCGACAGCGACGACCCGCAGATCGCCGAGGGACGCGCCGGAACGGACTCCCGCAGCGGCTCCGGCGACCGGTACGCGTCCGAAGGGTCGCGCACGTCCGAAGGACGGCGCGCGGCCGACGGCCCGCGCGACTCCGAGACCTGGCGCGCGGCGGACGACTCGGGGATGTCCGAGGGCTCGTCCGCGTCCGAGCGCACGCGGCTGTCCGACAGCTCGGACAGAGCCGAGACGCGCACGGGTGAGGAGTCCCGCGCGTCCGACACGTCGCGGACGCAAGAGAGCTTCCGTGCCTCCCAGGAGGAGCGCTCGGCTGAGGAGCGACGCACGGCTGACGACTCGCGGATGTCCGGCGGTTCGCGCGAGGCCGAGGACCGCAGCGCGGCTGACGACTTCCGCACGGGCGAGGACGCGCGGGCGGCCGAGAGCGAGAGCGCGGCTGCCGGCGAGGGCTCGTACGAGCGCGAGGCATCGCGCTCGTACGCG
>NZ_JBFAOF010000999.1:0-2513 GCF_040675125.1 Spirillospora sp. NPDC049652
CGCCTACCGGCCCGGCCACGACGTGCTGCACGGCGTGGACCTGGCGCTGCGGCCGGGCGAGCGGCTGGCGATGGTCGGGCCGTCCGGCGCGGGCAAGTCCACCCTGGGCCGCCTGGTCGCCGGGATCGACGCCCCGCGCGCCGGCGCGGTCGAGGTCGGCGACGCCGGTCCCGTCCCGCTGGTGGAGCTCCCGCTGGACGATCTGCGCGGCCACGTCGCCCTTGTCACCCAGGAGCACCACGTCTTCCGCGGCACCCTGCGCGACAACCTGGTGATGGCGGACCCGGACGCCTCCGACGACCGGATCCGCGCCGCCCTGGAGGCGGTGGACTGGGACGGTCCCGACCTGTCCGCGCAGGTCGGCGCGGCGGGCGAGGAGCTGTCCCCGGCCCAGGCGCAGCAGCTCGCGCTGGCCCGGCTGATCCTCGCCGACCCGCACACGCTCGTCCTGGACGAGGCGACGTCGCTCCTCGACCCGCGGGCCGCGCGCCGCCTGGAACGCTCGCTGGCCGCCGTCCTGGACGGCCGGACGGTCGTGGCGATCGCGCACCGCCTGCACACCGCCCACGACGCCGACCGCGTGGCCGTCGTCGAGGACGGCCGCATCACCGAGCTCGGCACGCATGACGAGCTCCTGGAGGCAGGGGGCTCGTACGCCGCGCTCTGGGCGTCCTGGCAGAGCTCGGGCCCGGGTTCGGAGGCGAGCCTCGCGGGCCGTTCCGGTCCGTCCGGGGCCCCGCGTCGTGAGGACGGGCCTCCGCCGCCGTCCTCCGACGACTGGTAGCCCTCAACGGAAGAAGCCGTGTGCCCGGGGCCGTCGTGGCCCCGGGCACACGGCTTCCGCCCGTCAGGCCATGGACTTCTTGAGCCAGTCGACCTGGAGGTGGAGCAGGTTCTCCGCGACGACCTCCTGCGGGGTCATGTGGGTGACCCCGGAGAGGGGCAGGACGGTGTGCGGGCGTCCGGCGGCCAGCAGCGCCGAGGAGAGGCGCAGGGTGTGCGCGGCCACCACGTTGTCGTCCGCCAGGCCGTGGATGAGCAGCAGCGGCCGGGTGAGCTTGTCGGCCATCTCGATGAGGGAGTTGGCGGCGTAGGCCTCCGGCTCCTCCTCGGGCAGGCCCAGGTAGCGCTCGGTGTAGTGGGTGTCGTACAGCGTCCAGTCGGTGACCGGGGCGCCCGCGACGGCGGCGTGGAAGACGTCCGGCCGGGCGAGGACGCTGAGCGCGGCGAGCCAGCCGCCGAACGACCAGCCGCGGACGGCGACCCGGTCGAGGTCGAGCGCGGCGGGGTGGCGGCGGGCGGCCTCCTCCAGCGCGGCGATCTGGTCCTCCAGGACGGGTGTGACGAAGTCGCCGCGGACCGCGCGCTCCCACGCGACGCCGCGGCCGGGGGTGCCCCGGCCGTCCGCGATCACCACGGCGAAGCCCTGGTCGGCGAGCCACTGCGGCTCGCAGTAGGCGCGCTGGACGGCCATGACCCGCTGCGCGTGCGGCCCGCCGTAGGGGTCCATGAGGACGGGCAGGCGGCCCTGGTCCGGCGTCCAGCCGGTGGGCAGCAGCACGGCCGTGCGGATCTCGCGCTCCCCGGCGCGCAGCAGCTCGACCCGGGGCGTGATCACCGGGGTCTCGGCGCGGGACTCGATCGGGAACGTGCCGTGCGGGCCGCGCACCTCGGTGACGGTGCCGAGCACGTCCAGCCGGGAGCCGGTGACGACGGTCAGCTCGCCGGCCGCGACCGCGGAGTGGACGCCCTGGCCTGAGGTGAGCCGCGTCACCTCGCCGTCGGCGTACCGGTGCACGTGCACCTCGGTGGGCTCGGTGGACGCGGTGAACAGCACCGCGCCGCCCTCGACCCCGAGCACCGAGCGGACCTGGAGGCCGGGCGGGGTCACCGGCTCGCCGCCGATGGTGAGGCGGCGGGTGCCGGCCAGGTCGGCGGACCCGGCGGCGGGGTCGCTGGCCTGGTGGTCCTCGACCGTCCAGACCAGGTCGCCGGCGGCCGTGCGGGCCGGGACGCCGGGGACGATCTCGGTCCACACCGGGTCGTGGCCGGTGTGCAGCAGCGTGGTCTCGCCGTTCAGCGGGTCCACGGCGAGCACCCGCTGGGCGCGCTGGTCGCGGGTCTGCACCACGATCAGCGGGCCGCGCGCGTCCCAGCCGGCGGTGGTGAGGTAGGGGTACTGGCCGCGGTCCCAGGAGACCGAGGCGTCGCGGCCGCCGTCGACCCGCAGCAGGACGAGCGAGACGATCGCGTTGGGCGTCCCGGCGGCCGGGTAGGCGATCTCGGTGGCCGGGCTCTCCGGGTTGGCGGGGTCGGCGATCGTCCAGCGCTGGACGGGCGTCTCGTCCACCCGGGCGGTCAGCACGGTGGAGCCGTCGGGCGACCACCAGTGGCCGCGCATGCGCTGCATCTCCTCGGCGGCGATGAACTCCGCCAGGCCGTAGGAGATCTGCTCGCTCTCCGGGGTGATCAGCGCGCGGTCGTCGGAGCCGTCGGCGCCGATCACCCGCGCG
>NZ_JBFAOF010001000.1:0-2512 GCF_040675125.1 Spirillospora sp. NPDC049652
CGTCGTGCAGGTCGCGTTCGATGCGGCGGCGCTCGGCCTCGAAGGCGTTGACCAGCCGGGCGCGGGATCCGGTGACCTCCGCGAGCAGGCGGGCCGCCTCGTCCGGACGCGGGGAGAGCATCCGGCGGGTCAGTGCGGCGCGTCCGGCCGCGACCGCGGTGACCAGGTACGCTCCGGCCGCCAGCAGGATGATCCCGACAGGGAGCGCCGCCAGCGCCTGCCCGAACGTATGGATCGAGAAGCCGGGCCAGAGTCCGCGGCGGCCGCCGGACAGGACGGGCGTCCACGCGGTGAGCAGCGCGAACGGCAGCGCGATGCCGAGCGCGGCGACGGCCAGGTCGAGAGGCCACAGCACGGTGGCCAGCAGAAGGGTGAACCCCAGTTCCCGCCAGGTCGCGGACTCGCGCGCCCGGACGGCCAGCCATCCGCCCACGCCCGGACGGTCCAGGGGGCGGTGCGGATCGGCGACCGGTTCGGACTCCACGAGGCGGAGCCGCCACCGCTCGAACGCCGCGACCGGGATGCCCGCGAACGCGAGCGCCGCCAGCATCGGCAGGCCCACGAACACCGAGGCCAGCGTTCCGCCGACGACCAGGACGGCCGCGGTGACCGTGAGGACGAGCGCGCCCGGAACCGAGCTGGTCACCAGGTACGCCAGAGACCGCCACGGCCGTCCCGACAGCAGGAGTCCGCGCTGCCGCATGACCGCGATCCCGTCCATTCGGCCAGCATAGGAGCACTTTTCGGGATGTCCCATACGGCTCGGCTGACGGTCGGGGGTAAGGCCAGGCATACCCCGGATCGGTGGCCTGGCTGATCGACCGGGACCCGGCCGCGGCGGTTGGCTGGCGGGCATGGACATCGTGCGGCTCACCGCGGTGAGTAAGACCTACGGAACCGGGCCCGGTGCCGTCGCCGCCCTGGACAAGGTCACGGTGGGGTTCCCCGAGGGGTCGTTCACAGCCGTGATGGGCGCGTCGGGGTCGGGCAAGTCGACGCTGCTGCAGTGCGCCGCCGGGTTGGAGCGTCCGTCGGCGGGGGCGGTCTCGCTCGCGGGCGAGGACCTGTCGCGGCTGCGCGAGTCCGCGCTGACCAGGTTGCGGCGCGAGACGGTCGGCTTCGTCTTCCAGTCCTACAACCTGCTGCCCGCGCTGACCGCCGAGCAGAACGTGGGGATGCCACTGCGGCTCGCCGGGCGGCGTCCCGACGCGGACGCCGTCCGGGCCGCGCTGGCCGCCGTGGGCCTCGCCGACCGGGCCCGGCACCGGCCCGCCGAGATGTCCGGCGGGCAGCAGCAGCGCGTCGCGATCGCCCGCGCGCTGGTCGCCGCGCCGCGCGTGCTGTTCGCCGACGAGCCGACCGGCGCCCTGGACAGCGCGTCCTCCCGCATGGTGCTCTCGATCCTGCGCACGCTGGTCACCGATCGCGGTCAGACGATCGTCATGGTCACTCACGACCCGGTGGCGGCCGCGCACGCCGACCGCGTCGTCTTCCTGGCGGACGGCCGCCTCGCCGGGACCCTCGAACGGCCCGACGCGGCCACCGTCGCCGCCCGCCTGACCTCCCTGGAGACCGCCGGTGACCTGAAGACCGCCGGTGACCTGGGGGCCGGCGGGAACGCCGCATCGGGTGGGGAGGTCGCGGCGTGCTGAGTGTCGCCGTCCCAGGGATGCGGGCCCGGTGGGGAGCGTTCGCCGGGCCGCTGGCGGCGCTGGCGCTCGGTGTCGCGGTGATCGCGACGATGGCGCTGGTGCTGGCGGCGGCGTCCTCCGATCCGCACCGCCTGCCGCGTCGTTTCGCCGCCGCACCCGCCGTCGTCCAGGCCGATCCGAACCTCCGGCTGCGGGACCGCTACGGGACGCCGACCGCCGTGCCGTTCGCCGAGCAGCCGTCCGTGCCGTCCTCCGTCATCGCTCGCTTCCCCGGAGCGGTGCCGGACCGGAGCTTCGCGGCGCGGCTGCCCGGCGGGCCCTCTGACCAGGTCGGACATGGCTGGTCGTCGGCCGCCTTCGCTCCTTATGCCCTGGCTTCGGGGCGAGCTCCGGAACGTCCGGGCGAGATCGTGGTGACCGGCGGGTTCGCGCTCGGGCAGCGGGTGATGGTGCGCACGGCCGGTGGCGACGGCGCGTACACCGTCGTCGGAACCGCGCGGCCACCCGCGGCTGCGGCGGGTGTCGAACACGCGGTGTTCTTCGCCGACGCGGAGGCGGCGCGGTTGTCGCCGGCCGTTGACGCCCTCGTGCTCACCGATCCGTCCACCGCGCACCGCGCCGCCGGAATTCCGGGTATCCGGGTTCTGACCGGCCGCGACCGTGCGCTGGCCGATCCCGGCGCGCTGCGCGACCGCGCCGACCTCACGTCCCTGACGTCGTTCCTCGGGGTCGCCGCTCTGCTGTCGGCGTCGGTCTCCCTCTATGTGACCGCGGGCGCGTTCGGCCTGTCGGTCGCGCGCCGCCGCCGCGAACTGGCGCTGCTGCGGACGCTCGGCTCGACGCCGGTGGTGAGCATGTCG
>NZ_JBFAOF010001001.1:0-2510 GCF_040675125.1 Spirillospora sp. NPDC049652
CCAGCGCGGGCCGTCCACCTCGGGCAGCGGGGCCGCCCGGTGGCGCTTCCAGAGCCCGGTCATCTGCGCGTCGTGCCGGGCGTCGAAGGCGGGCGCGGCGGCGCACCACAGCATCACGCCCCAGGCGGCGGCGACGGTGGACGGCGTCCGCGCGGTGAAGACCTTGCCGTCGTGCGGGTACTCCTCGGGCGGCAGCGCGGCGGCGGAGGCGAGGGTGCTGCGCATCCGGCCGGTCAGCTCCGGCGCGAACCCGCGCCGCACGAACGTCAGCGACGGCGAGGGGTCGTAGGAGAAGTCGGGCCCGGCGGGCACAACGTGCGGCGGAAGCTGCGGGGTCTGCCCGCCCGCGTACTGCGCGGGCCGCGCCCCGGCGCGGACGGCGGGCGCGTGCGGCGGCGGGCACAGGTACCACTGGCCGTCCGAGGGCTGCAGCCGGTACCAGCGCGCCCACGCGCCGAACAGCCACCAGGTGCCGTCCGGGAGGGCGAGCATGCGCCCCGCGATGGCGTGCTGGCGTTGCTGGGGCGGCGCCGACTGCCACCATCCCGCGGCCACCATCGCCCTGGTGTCCCGTTCGGCCGCCGCGAACGGGTCCTGCCCGGGCGGTGGGGCGTTCCCTCGTCCCGGTCCCCACACCACGGGGTCATCGTAGCCGCGTCAAGGAATCCCCAACCCTGCCAGCCTCCGCTGGCCCGTTCCCGCGCCAGGCGCGGGCGGCGGCGCGGCTCCGCCCGGACGGGGCGTCAGCTCCGCCAGGTGGCGCGGGCGTGCCGCCGCGCCTTCTCCATGTAGACGTCGGGCGTGTACTGGAGCACGGCCCGGTCGTCGTCGGTCAGTTCCCGGACGACCTTCCCGGGCGTCCCCGCGACCAGCACGCCGGACGGGATCTTCTTGCCCGGCGGGACGAGCGCGCCGGCCGCGATGAGCGTGTGCGCGCCGATCCGGGCGCCGTTCAGGACGATCGCGCCGATCCCGATGAGCGAGCCGGTCTCGACGTGGGCGCCGTGCACCATCGCCTTGTGGCCGAGGCTGACCCGGTCCTCCAGGACGGCCGGCATGCCCGGGTCGGCGTGCAGGCAGCTGAGGTCCTGGATGTTGCACTCGTCCCCGACGACGATCTCCTCGTCCTCACCGCGCAGCACCGAGCCGTACCAGACGCTCGCCGCGCGGCCGAGCCGGACGCGTCCGACCACCACCGCGCCCGGCGCGATCCACGCGTCCGGGTGGATCTCCGGCATGTCATCGTCCAGCGCGCCCACGTAGTCCATGCCGCCGATGGTAGGGCGCGAGGCGTCGCCGGGACGCGTCCGGGCCCGGGTGCCGAGGGGGCGGTATTTCCCGGGATTCGATAGTTTGTCTTCCAGGCTCTGGTTAAGAAACGGCAGCGAGAACGGCATTCCGGTTGCGCGAATGGGGTGGACCGGACAACAGTCGATGCTGAACTTCCTCGAGCCGTCCCTGATCCCGCAAGGGGTGATCCTCACCCCCCGCCACGACCCCCAAGGCCTCATGAGCAACGACGCGGAAATCCTGCCGAACCTCCTCCGGGAGGAACACTTCGAGATCGTCATGCGCGGCTACAACCGCCGCCAGGTCGACGAGTTCATCGCCCGCAGCCAGAACCAGATCCGCGAGCTGGAGGCCCGGCTCGCGCGCGCCCTCGACGACGTCGAGCGCATCCGCCGGGAGATGGCCGAGGTCCGGGAGGCGCGCAAGCCCACCGGCGACGACCTGTCCGACCGGCTCCGCCAGATCATCAACCTCGCCGAGGACGAGGCGAAGGAGAAGCTGGCCGACGCCGAGGCCCGGGGCGCCCAGATCCGCAAGAACGCCGAGCACGAGTCCACCCGGATCGTGGAGGAGGCCCGCGGGCTCGCCGAGCGCGACCTCGCGCACGCGCGGGAGAAGGCCGACCAGGTGCTCGCCGCCGCCAAGAAGGAGTCGGACGGCGTCCTGTCCGCGGCCAAGCACGAGGCCGAGCAGACGGTGACCAGCGCGCGCCTGGAGGCCGAGCGCACCCTCACCTCCGCCGAGCGCCGCGCCAACGTCATCAACGAGGGCGCGACGCAGCGCCTGAACCACCTCACCAAGAACCACACCCAGGCGCTCCAGCGGCTCACCGAGATCTCCGAGACGCTGCACCGCCTGCTCACCGTCGAGAACGACGCCGGGCCGCTGGAGAAGATGGTCGAGGAGGTCAGCCGCACCCCGGCCGCGCGCAAGCGCCCGCACCCGCCGCAGGGCTCGCACCAGCCGCAGGACCAGCCGTCCGGCCAGGGTCAGCCGTCCGGGCAGGGCCAGGCGGCCGCCGCCCCGCCGGAGCCGGTCGTCGCCAAGCCGGTGTCCGCCATCCCGCGGACGCCTCCGCCGCCGGCCCCGCCCGCGCCGCCGCACGCGCCGGCCCAGCGGGACGACATGCGCGCGCCCGAGCACGCCGCGCCGCCCGTCCCGCCGCAGGTCAAGGCCGCTCCGTCCGCGCCGTCCGGCCCGGTCCGCGACCCCGAGCCGAG
>NZ_JBFAOF010001002.1:0-2509 GCF_040675125.1 Spirillospora sp. NPDC049652
GCGGCGCGGCCGCGCCGTGGTGGGGGCGCTGCTGGCGGAGGCCGCCGTGCGCGGCCACACCGTCACGCCGCTGGCCGACGTCCTGACGGCGCTGGAGAAGGAGCGCGTCGCCGACCCCCGCCGGGCCGTCGAGGACGCGCTCGACGAGGGCGAGGTGCTCGGCCTCACCGAGGAGCCGGAGTTCGACGAGGAGTCGTTCGACGAGGACGCCGACCTGCCCGAGCCCGAGGAGTCGCTCGGCCTCGCCCGGTGGGCGCTGGGCGAGGAGGCCGCGGCCGAGGGGTTCCAGCGGCTCAACGCGACCGCCGGTCCGCTGCTGGACGACGCCGCGGTCAAGGAGCTGCGCTCCGGCCTGCCCGAGGACCGCTCGCTCGCCTTCACCGCCGCGCTGCGCACCGGCGTGACCGTCTGGCGCGGCACCGGCGGCGACCTCGCCGAGACGGCGGCCGGCCTCGTCGCGGCCGCCGCCGCGCGGGGCGTCCGGGCCGCGCTGGTCACCCCGACCGACCGCGCCGCCGCCGACCTCGCCGCCGCGCACCCCGACCTGCCGGCGGGCGCCGCGGTCGGCCTCCACCGGCTGCTGGACCCGGCGGACGAGCCGGGCACGGCCCCGGGCTCGGTGCTGTACCGGCGCGGCGACCAGCGTCCCTTCGAGCTGGACCTGCTCGTCCTGCCGGACGCGTCGGGCCTGGACGTCGAGTTGTGCGGGGTGCTGGTGGAGGCGTGCCCGGACGGCGCGCACCTGGTGCTCGGCGGGGAGCCGGGCGCGGCCCCGCCCGCCGCGCCGGGCCGCGTCCTGGAGGACCTGGAGGCGTCCGAGACCGTCCCGGTGGTGGAGCTCGACCCGCCGGCGTCCGGCGGGCCGCTGGACGAGCTGACGGCGGCGGTCCGGGGCGGCGCGCTGCCCGCGGTGGCCGCGCCGAACAAGGAGGTCGTGATCGTCCCGGCGATGGGCGAGGAGGAGGCGGTGCACCGGGCGGTGCAGCTGGTCACCGACTCGATCCCGCGCGTGCTGGACATCCCGGCCGCCGAGGTGCAGGTCGTGGCGCTGGCCCCGGCGGGCCCGGCGGCCGCGGGCGCGCTGAACGCGGCGCTCAAGGAGCGGCTGAACCCGGGCCCTGGCCGGTTCGGCGGCTTCGACGTCGGTGACCGGGTCGTGGTCGCCGCGCCGCTCCCGCAGGCCGCCGTCGGTGAGTCCGGCCTGGTCGAGGCGGCCGGGCCGGAGGGCCTGACCGTCGGGTTCGCAGGCGGGCAGGCCGTGGTGCCGCCGGCGTCGGCGGCGCGGCTGCGGCACGGCTGGGCGCTGCCGCTGGCGCTCGCGCGCGGGACCCGCCGCGACGCGGTCGTGGCCGTGGTCGCCGGGTCGGCGCTGTCGCGGCCCGCGGTGGCGACCGCGTTCGGCCTCGCCCGGCGGCATCTGTCGGTGGTGCAGGCGGCCGGACCCGGCCTCGCCCGGGCCGTCCGGGAGACCGGCGCGCCCGAGCGCCGCACCCGGCTGGCACGCCTGGTCGTGGGCTGACGCGGGAGCCGTTCTCTCGGCCCCGACACCCTCCGGCTCCCGGTGGGTGTCGGGGCCGTCCTGCGTGCGGGCTCGGGCCGCCGCGGGCCGTGTCGCCGGGGCGTCCCGGGGCTCGGCGACTTTGCCGGGACGAGGGAAACCGTCGTGTCGGTGTTTACCGGAGAGGCGCGGTAAGGCACGATTCGATCACGAAGGCGCGAACCCGGTGCGATCGCCCGGCCGGGGCGGCTCGGACGAGCCCGCCCGGCCCGGGCGGCGACAGCGAAGGAGTGACATGCCCCAGCAGCGACGCCTCCGGCGGATCGGGTCCGCGGCGACGGCCGTCTCGGCCACGGCCCTGGTCATGACCGTGCTCGGCGCCCCGGCCGCGTTCGCCGGGACGACGGCCGCGAGCGCCGCCAAGCCGTGCAAGAAGGGCACCGACCCGGCCACCACGCTCGACAACTGGAAGTGCCAGCTCGACAACCTGCGCGACCGGGTCGACCACCACAACACCCCGTCGCCGTCCCCGACCAAGACCAAGGCGCCCGCCAAGCCCGGCAAGAAGCCCGCCGGGGACGGCTCCGGCGACCACGGCGGCGGTAAGGGCGGCGGGGGCGGAGGCAAGGGCGGCGGAGCCCCCGGCAACACGGGCGGCGGCCCGAGGGTGAGCGTGCCGAGCGGCTCCGGGCCGTCGGTGATGAGCGACCAGGCGCCGCAGCCGTTCGCGACCGCCGCGCCGACCGGCTCGCAGTCGAACCTGCCGGGACTGCTCCCGCCGCAGGTCGCCGGTCCGGACACGGTCCAGCCGGGCGCGGCGCCGGTCCCGCAGACGCGCCTGGTGGCCCCGGTCGCCGCGTCCGAGCGGACCGAGGGCGACCGGATGCTGTGGGTGGCCGGGTCCGCCGCGGTCGTCGGCGCGGGCGCCGCGCGGAACATCAGCCCCCACGGACCCCCGATGCGGCCCCGCCCGCGCCGCCGCGGTCCGCGCGCCGCGCCCCCGCCGCCCCC
>NZ_JBFAOF010001003.1:0-2508 GCF_040675125.1 Spirillospora sp. NPDC049652
GGGCGGTGCGGCTGGCCGCCGAGCTGCGTCCGGACGTGGTGCTCATGGACGTCCGGATGCCGGTGCTGGACGGCCTGGAGGCGACCCGGCGGATCGTCGGGGACGCGCGGCTGGCGGGCGTCCGGGTGGTGATCCTGACGACGTTCGACTTGGACGAGTACGTGTACGGGGCGATCCGCGCGGGCGCGAGCGGGTTCCTGGTGAAGGACACCGAGCCGGCGGAGCTGATCCACGGGGTGCGGGTGGTGGCGCGCGGGGACGCGCTGCTGGCTCCGGCGGTGACGCGGCGGCTGATCGCCGAGTTCGCGCAGCGGCTCACCGAGCCGCCGCCGGTCGCGGCGCTGGACGCGCTGACCGCCCGGGAGCGGGAGGTGCTGGAGCTGGTCGCCGCCGGGATGTCCAACGACGAGATCGCGCGGCGGCTGGTGCTGAGCCCGGCGACGGCGAAGACGCACGTCAGCCGCATCCTGGCGAAGGCCGGCGCGCGCGACCGGGCGCAGCTGGTCGTCCTCGCCTACGAGTCGGGGATGGTCCGTCCCGGCTGGCTCGGCTGACCGCCGCCCCGCCCGGCCCCCCGCCCGCTTCGCGGCCGGTCATCGGTCCGCAGTGGTTCGGTCCGCATTTCTTAAGTTGCCTTGCTCCGTGGTTGAAAGCGGGGGAGGGATAGGGCGTGGTGGGGAGTCGAGCGGGAGTGGAGCGGCCGCCGAGCGGCGCCCACGACCCGGGGAGTGCACGAGATCCCCTGACAGGACAGGACCGCCATGCTGAACCGCCGTGACCTCGTCCGCGTAGGCGCCGTCGGCGGCGCGGCGCTCCTCTCGACGCGGGGCGCGGTTCCCGCGAACGCCCGGGGCGCTCTTCCCGGCATGCGCGCCGGCCGTCCGCCGACGCCGTTCTCGGCCCCGCTCCGCGTGCCCGGGGTGCTGCGCCCCGTCCGCCGGACGGCGACGACCGACTACTACGAGCTGACCGTCAGGGCGGCCGCCGTCGAGCTCCGTGCAGGCGTCCGGACGACGATGCTCACCTACAACGGCGGCTCGCCCGGCCCCACGATCAGGGCGCACGCCGGACGCGCGGTCGTGGTCACGCAGAAGAACGCGCTCCGGCACCAGACCTCGCTGCACCTGCACGGCGGGCTGGTCGCCGCGGCCGACGACGGCCACCCGGCCGACGCGGTGATGGCGGGTGCGGCACGCGCCTACCACTATCCGAACACCCAGCGCGCGGCGACGCTCTGGTACCACGACCACGCCCATATGTGGGAGGCCGAGCACGCGTTCCGCGGCCTGGCGGGCTTCTACCTGCTGGACGACCCGCTGGAGGAGGCGCTCGGCCTGCCGGACGGCGACCGGGACGTCCCGCTGATGCTGCGCGACGCGCGCCTCCAGCACGGGAACCGGCTGGAGTGGGTGCCCGGCGACTTCCGCCACCGCAAGGTCGCGCTGGTCAACGGCATGCGGCAGCCGTACCTGCGGGTCCGTCCGGAGTGGTACCGGCTCCGGCTCTGCAACGGCGGGACGCTCGCCGACTACCGGCTGGCGCTGAGCACCGGCCACGAGATGGTCCTGATCGGGTCGGACGCCGGCCTGCTGCCCGAGCCGCGGGCCGCGACCATGGTGGACCTCACGCCCGGCGAGCGCGCCGAGGTGCTGGTGGACTTCTCCCGCTATCCGGCGGGGACCCGGATCGTGCTGGTCAACCGGCGCGGCAGCGTCGACAGCGACATCCGCCTCATGCGCTTCGAGGTGGGCGGCGCCCCCCGGTCGGCCGCAGGCCCCTTCCGGGGGCATCGCGGCATCCCGTCGCGGTTGCGGCCGATGCGGCTGCTGACCGGCGAGGACACCGTCCGCAGGATCGCGATGGGAGTCCCGGGGAGGCCCGGCGCGCCCACCATCAACGGCCGGGTGTTCGACATGCGCCGGGTCGACCAGCGGATCCCGTTCGGAAGCACCGAGCTCTGGGAGGTGACCAACCTCGACCCGGTCGCGCCGCACAGCCTGCACCTGCACGGCGTCCACTTCCAGCTCCTGGACCGCGACGGGGGGCCGGTGACCGGCCACGAGACGGGATGGAAGGACACGGTGTCGCTGCCCGTGCGTAGCACCGTCCGGTTCCGGGCGCGGTTCGACCACCACCGGGGCCGCTACCTCTACCACTGCCACCTGCTCGACCACTCGGTCCACGGCATGATGGCGCAGATGCAGATCGTGTAGCGCGGGGCCCGCCTCCCCGGGGAGAGGCGGGCCCTACGGGCGCGGCGCGTCAGCCGAGCGGCTCCAGGGTCTCGGTCCGGCGCGGGGCGGAGGCGGTCTCGGCGGCGAGCCGTCCGGGCAGCCAGATCCGGTGGCCGAGGTCGTGGGCCAGCGCGGGGAGCAGCAGCGACCGGACGACGACGGTGTCGAGCAGCACCCCGAACGCCACCGTGAAGCCGAGCTGCACCATGGCGACCAGCGGCAGCGCGGTCAGCGCCGCGAACGTGGCCGCCAGCACGACCCCGGCGGAGGTGAT
>NZ_JBFAOF010001004.1:0-2508 GCF_040675125.1 Spirillospora sp. NPDC049652
GTTGACCAGCGGGACGACGGGGTTGCCCGCGCCGCGCGCCCGGCGGGCGAGCCCGGCGGGGTCCGGGCGCGCGGCGCGGGCGGCTCGGGTGATGGCGTCGGCCGCGTCCGCGGGGACGAGGCCGAGCCGGGCCTGCGCGCGGGCCAGCGCCGCCTCGGCGTCCAGCAGCGCGCGCAGCCACGCGGCGTCGCCGGTCAACGCCTCGGCGGCCGTCCCGGCGCGGACCGGGGACAGCAGGCCGGAGTCCAGCGGTCCGCCCGGCTCCGGCGCGCCGGCCGGCTGGTCAGATGTCAAGGAAGACCGTCTCCCGCTCGCCCTGGAGATGAACGTCGAAACGATATGTCCGCGCGTCCTCCGCGTCCGCCACCAGGGTCGGGCGACGGTCCGCCGGGACGGCCGCCAGCAGCGGGTCGGCCCCGTGCAGCTCGGCGTCCTGCGGGAAGTAGAGCCGGGTGCGGACGGGCTTCAGCAGGCCGCGCGCGAACACCAGGACGGCGATGTGCGGGGCGTCCCGGCCGGTCGCGCCCGGCTTGACCGTCCGGAACCAGTACCGGCCCGCCGGGTCGGTGCCGCAGCGGCCGAAGCCGGAGAAGTCGTGCGGCGCGCGGCGCAGCCCGCCCGGGCCGCTCGGCGTGCGGCCGTCGGAATCGGCCTGCCAGATCTCCAGCAGCGCGTCCGGGACGGGGTCGCCCGCGCCGTCCAGCACCCGGCCGCGGACGGTGATCGCGTCGGGGTGCCACCCGGGGACGAGTTCGGGGCCCTCCGCGTAGGGCAGGGCGAAGCCGAAGAACGGCCCGACGGTCTGCGACGGCGTGGGCTTGAGGCCGGGCGCGGTGGTGTCCGCCATCAGGTCTCCATCGGGGTGTCGCCGAGGACGATGTCCCACTGGTAGCCCAGCGCCCACTCGGGCGTGGTGGTGTCCAGGTCGAAGCGGGACACCAGCAGGTCGCGGTCCTTCGGGTCGGGGATCGACTGCATGATCGGGTCGTGGGCGAACAGCGGGTCGCCGGGGAAGTACATCTGCGTGACGAGGCGCTGGGTGAACGCCGTCCCGAAGACCGAGAAGTGGATGTGCGCCGGCCGCCAGGCGTTCGGGTGGTTGCGCCACGGGTACGCGCCCGGCTTGATCGTGACGAACCGGTAGCGGCCGTCGCCGTCGGTCAGGCAGCGCCCCGCGCCGGTGAAGTTCGGGTCGAGCGGCGCCGGGTGCTGGTCGCCGAGGTGGGCGTACCGTCCGGCGGCGTTGGCCTGCCAGACCTCGACCAGCGCGCCGCGCACCGGGCGGCCCGCCGTGTCCAGCACCCGCCCGGTGACGATGATCCGCTCGCCGAGCGGTTCGCCGGAGTGGCGCCGGGTCAGGTCGTCGTCCAGGCGGCCGAGTTCCTGGTGCCCGAAGACCGGGGACGCCAGCTCGACGCTGTCCGGCCCGAACCGGGGCATCACCAGGTCTTGCCCCGGCGACCTCAGCACCGTGCTCTTGTAGCCCGGGTACAGGTAGGGGGGATGGGTCATGCTCTCGTCTCCTACGGGAGGATGGGGGCGGCGGTCCGCTCGCGGACCTCGGCCTCGGTGACTCCGGGGGCGGTCTCGGCCAGGGCCAGGCCGCCGGGCGTGACGTCCAGGACGGCGAGGTCGGTGATGATCCGGTCCACGCACGCCGCGCCGGTCAGCGGCAGCGTGCAGGCCGCCACGACCTTGGACGCGCCGGACCGGTCGGTGTGCGTCATCACGGCGATCACCCGGCGCGCGCCGTGCACCAGGTCCATCGCGCCGCCCATGCCCTTGATCATCTTTCCGGGGACCGACCAGTTGGCGAGGTCGCCGCGCGCCGACACCTGCATCGCGCCCAGCACGGCGACGTCGATGTGCCCGCCGCGGATCATCCCGAACGACAGGGACGAGTCGAAGTAGGCCGCGCCCGGGAGCACGGTCACCGTCTCCTTGCCCGCGTTGATCAGGTCCGGGTCGACGTCGTCCTCGGCGGGGTACGGGCCGACGCCGAGGACGCCGTTCTCGGCGTGCAGCACGACGTGCCGTCCGGCGGGCACGTGGTTGGGGATCAGGGTGGGCAGGCCGATGCCCAGGTTGACGTACGCGCCGTCCGGCAGCTCGGCCGCCGCGCGCGCCGCGATCTCGTCCCGGCTCCAGGGCATCAGTCCCGCACCTCCCGGACGGTCCGCTTCTCGATCGGCTTGTCGGCGGCCTGGGCGGCCGTCAGCGGGACGACCCGCTGCACGAACACACCGGGCAGGTGGACGTGGTCGGGGTCGATCGCGCCGGGCTCGACCAGCTCCTCGACCTCGGCGACGGTGGTCCGCCCGGCCATCGCGCAGAGCGGGTTGAAGTTGCGGGCGGCCTTGTCGAACACGAGGTTGCCGTGCCGGTCGCCGCGGGCCGCGCGGACCAGCGCGAAGTCGGTGGTGATCGACTCCTCCAGCACGTAGGGCCGGCCGCCGAACTCGCGCACCTCCTTGGCGGGGGACGCGACCGCGACCGAGCCGTCGGGCG
>NZ_JBFAOF010001005.1:0-2501 GCF_040675125.1 Spirillospora sp. NPDC049652
GGGCCGTCCGGGATAGGGCGCCGCGAGCGCGGCCGGGTCGTCGGCGCGCATCATGCCGTGGTAGCGCATCAGCACGGCGCCGAGCAGCAGCTTGGCGGCCAGGACGCCGGTGAGCGCGGCCTGGGTGGGACGGACCGGGACGGCGAACGGGACGGTCACCGACGGCGGCGGCGGGGAGCCCGCGGCGGCGTCGTGCACGGCGGTGATGAGCTTCTCGACGGCGTCGGCGAACTCGGGGAAGCGGGCCCAGCGGCGCAGCGCGGCGATGTCGTCGGCGCTCATCGCGTCGGTCCAGGTGATGCCGGTGTACTGGGTCCCGGGCGCGTTGCGGGCGAGTGCCACCTTGTTCTGGAGCTCGCCCGGGACCTGCTCGGGCCCGGCGGGGATCTCCACGCGGGTGAGGGCGTCCGGCGCGGCCCCGGTGGCCTGCGTGACGAGCCGCGCGATCGCGCCGGTGAACGCGCTGTCGCCGGGCAGCCCTCGCAGGTCGGCCGCGGCCGCGTCCGAGGGGCCCTGCCAGACGAGGGTGAGGGTCGGCGCGGGCAGGAAGTCGATGAGCGTCCGGAGCCGGTCGGGCAGGTCGGCGGCGGGGGCGCTGACCGGTTCGGTGGCGTACCAGCCGTCGAACAGGCTCCGGATCTTGGCCGCGTCCGGTTCGCTCACCAGCCGGACGAGGGCGTCGCGGTCGTCCTTGGTCATCACCCCGGCGAACAGCAGGCGCCCGTGCTGGTCGATGGCGACCCGGTTGCGGGTGTCGAGCGGCAGGCCGCCGGTGTCGTAGCCGGTGCTCAGCTGCTCCTCGCTCACCTGGACCAGATCGACCGCCAGCGGGAAGTCGCCGAGCGCGCCGGTCGGCGGCGCCAGCGTCGTCTGCGCCACCAGGAAGCGCTTGCCGAGCTGGCGGTGGGTGAACTTCCGCGCGACCGGGTCGTAGAAGCACTCGGCCTGCACCTCGATGTTCCCGCTGAACAGCTCGACGATCTGGTAGACGACCTCGGGGTCGGGCAGTGCGCTCAGCTTGCGCGCCGTCGCGGTCCCGGTCGCGGCGTCGGGCGCCTCGGCCTGCCAGCGCTGCTGGGCCTCGTCGGGCAGGCTGTCCCAGAACCGGCGCAGCGGGATGGTGACGGTGCGGACGCGGGTGTTCTGCTGGAACTGGCCGCCGGAACCGGGCAGCGGCGGGAACGGCGGCAGCCGGCGCCACACGATGTCCGTCCCGCTGACGGTGGCGCTCGGCAGCGGCGAGCGGTAGGTCAGGTCGCGCTGGGTGACGCTGTTGACCGGCGACACGGTCCCGTCGGTCTGGGCGATCACCAGCAGGCGGTGCTCGTAGTAGAACGGCAGCGCCCGCCACTGCAGGGCGAGGACGCCCTGGGAGAAGTCGCCGACGCGCTCGGGCAGGTCCAGGCCGCGCAGCTCACCGGGGTCGGCCGTGCCGTCCAAGGCGAGGTGGTCCGGCGCGCTCGGCAGGGTGTCGGGGACGGGCGGGTAGCCGTCCTCGACCAGGCGGACGGGCACCTCGCGCTGATGGTCCTTGGCGAAGCCGCGCACCCAGGCGTACCAGTCCGAGTAGCCGAAGCGGCGCAGCAGGGTGAAGGCGATCTGCCGGAACGCGAGCCGGCGGAGGAGGGTCTGGTTGCGCTCGGCCAGGGTCTGCTCGTGGTGCTGGGCGACGATCACCTCCCAGATCGCGCCGGGCGCGGGCGGGCGCGCCGGAGTGGCCGGCTCGTCCAGCCGCCGCGAGCCGAGGACGAGCGGAGCGTCGACCGCCTGCGTCCGGTCGAGCACCACGTCCAGGCCGCCGGCCGCGGGGTCCACCCGCACGGCCGGGGTGCCGGCCTCGGCGGCCGCGCGGCCGGGGAACAGCGTGGGGGAGCGGCGCAGGCTCTGCCACAGCAGGTCGTAGCGGCCGAAGGGCTGGAAGTAGTAGCGCAGCGTGTGCGCCCAGCGGTCCTCGATCAGCTGTGTGTAGGTCAGGTGCCCGTCGGCGTCGGGGGTGGCCGTCGCGGGCGACCCGGCGCGCGGGTAGGCGGTGGCGGTCCACGGCCCGGCGCCGGTCGCGCCCAGCCCGTCCGTCCCGGCCTGGACCGCGCCGCCGGCGTCGAAGAACCGCGTGGTCCAGGCGAGGACGTCGGGCAGTGCCTTGGCGATCCCGGCCGCGTCGGCGGGCAGGGTGACGCGGCTCGAGTCGGGCACCTTGGGGTCGTTGCTGTTGAGGGTCTCCAGGTAGTGCTTGAGCCGCATCCACTGGACGTGCTCGGGAACGGCGTCGTCCGGCGCGGCGAACGCGGCGGCCAGCGCGTCGGTCGCGACGGTGAAGTGGTGGGTGCGCTCGTCGGTCGGGCCGAAGTCCTCGGTCCGCACCGTCCCGGCCAGGTTCTCCGCGGCGGGCAGGTCGGCCGCGGCGAGGGACGGGCGCAGCAGCGTCAGCTGGTCGGCGCTGAGCAGGCGTCGTTGTGCGGATCGTCCCAGGGCTCCAGGCCGAGGGCCTCGCACGCCCGACG
>NZ_JBFAOF010001006.1:0-2492 GCF_040675125.1 Spirillospora sp. NPDC049652
CCGGACACCACCGGGACGCGGCCCGCGCGGCCGGACGGCCGGACGGCCGGACCGGGCGCGGGCGGCCGGAGGCGGGGTGGGCTTCCCAGAGTGAACCGAGCCGCGTTCTAATAGGACGCCATGACCGCCAACGCTGAACTCCCGGCCGGGGTCCCCGGCATCGACGCGCCCCGCCTGGCCGCCTGGCTGGCCCGCGAGCTGCCCGGATCCGGGCGGATCACCGGGATCGAGGTGATCGCCGGCGGACGGTCCAACCTCACCTACGCGATCACCCTGGACGGCGGCGACCGGGACCGGATCGTCCTGCGCCGCCCGCCGCTCGGGCACGTCCTGCCGACCGCGCACGACATGCGCCGCGAGTACCGGGTGCTGTCGGCGCTCGGCGCGCACGGGACCGGGGTGCCCGTCCCGGCCGCGCTCGCGCTGTGCGAGGAGGAGGACGTCATCGGCGTGCGGTTCTACCTCATGGACTTCGTGGACGGCCGCGTCCTGCGCACCCGGGAGGAGGCCGAGGGCCTCACCCCGGAGCGGGCGCGGGGGCTCAGCGAGGCGCTCGTCGCCGCGCTCGCCGCGATCCACACCGTGGACGTCGAGAAGGCCGGGCTCGCCGACTTCGGCCGCCCGTCCGGGTACATGGAGCGGCAGCTGCGCCGCTGGGGCAAGCAGTGGGACGCGTCGCAGGACGCGATCCGCGCCACCGGGACCGTCCGCGACCTGCCCGAATACGACCGGCTCGTGGCGCGGCTCGCCGAACGGCTGCCCGCCCTGCCGCCCGTGGACGCGCCCGCCCGGCTCGTCCACGGCGACTTCCGGCTCGACAACGCGCTGGCCCGGCTGGAGCCGGAGCCGGAGATCGCCGCCGTGGTGGACTGGGAGATGTCCACGCTCGGCGACCCGCTGTCCGACCTCGGGCTGACCCTGGTCTACTGGGCCGAGCCGTCCGACCCCGCGCCGCTCCCGGTCGGCGCGACGGTCACCACCGCGCCCGGGTTCGCCACCCGCCGCGAGTTCGCCGAGCGGTACGCCGGGCTGACCGGCTACGACCTGTCCGACCTCGACTACTACGTCGCGTTCGCGTGCTTCAAGCTCGCGGTGATCCTGGAGGGCATCCACGCCCGGTTCCTGCAGCGCGCCACGGTCGGCGACGGCTTCGAGGAGATCGGTCCGGCCGTGCCGGTGCTGCTGGGCCGCGCCCACGGCGTCCTGGACGCGCGTTCGCCCTGGTAGCGACCGGTCCGGGCGGGCTCAGCAGAAGCTGACGGATGCGGTGCCGGACGGGGAGAACACCACCTGGCCCGTCCGCGACCCCCAGCACATGCTCTGCCGCCGCACCTGGACCGTCGCCGACTGCCCGGCCGACAGCGTCCCCCCGCCGGACGCGGACAGGCCGCGCGAGACCCCGACGACGCGCCAGGACACCGTCCCGCCCGACGCCGACACGGTGATCTGGCAGCTGTCGCCGAGGCCGATGCTGCAGCCCACGACCGACAGCGTTCCCGGCCGCGGCGGACGCGGCGGCGCGGGCGGCGCCGAGTGCGTCGGCCGCCGGGTGGGGGAGTGGTTCGGCGAGGCCGGCGGCGCGGCCGGGGACGAGGACGACGACGAGGGCGTCGAGGACGGGGTGCGGCTCGGCGACGCGGAGGGCCCCTTCTTCGCGTGCAGCGTGGGCGACGCCGAGGGCGACGCCGCGGACGACATGGTCGGCTCGACGACGCTCCCGGTCGGAGCCGGGGCCGCCGGACGGCCGCCCTTCGCGACGTGCCCGCCGCCGCCCCCGCCGCCCGCGAACGCCGACACGGCCACGCCGAGGACCGCCACGGCGGCCACACCGCCGACCCCGGCGAGCACGGCCCGCTTGCGTCCGCGCGGGCTGCGCAGCTCACCGGCGACCCAGCGGTCCCCCTCCTCGGGGACGCGGCCGGACCGGCGCGGTTCGAGCTGCTCACCGCCGGCGGCCGCGGCGTCGCGCGAGTGCCGTCCGCCGCCGCCCGCCGGGCCGTGTCCCTGCGACGGGCCGTCCGGCGGGGCGGAAGCGGTGTCCGTGCCGGGGATGGCGTCGAACGAGAGCGTGGTGTCCGGCGCTCCGGGACCCGGCCCCGCGAGGACGTCGGGCTGGGTGCGGCCGGGACGTCCGTCGTCGACGGCTTCCGGCACCGCCTGCTCGGCGTTCCACGGCTGCGTGCGGTCGGCGTCCCCGGCGGCCCCGGGAGCGGGGTTCGCGATCGGGGCGGCGAGGGGTTCGGTGCGGGCGCGGCGGCCGCGCTTGGAACGGCGCGGCCGGTACGGGGCGGGCCAGCCGTCCGGATCGAGCGGCTCGATGAGCGCGGCGGCGGAGCGGCGGGCGTCGGCGCGGCCGGGCGAGGCGGCGGCGTTCAGGACGTCCAGGCGCAGGTCGGCCGGGAGCGCGGCGATCGGCAGCGAGCCGAGGACCTGGTCGGCCGGGATGTCCGGCACCGACTGCGCGGCGCAGGTCGGGCAGGACGCGACGTGCC
>NZ_JBFAOF010001007.1:0-2487 GCF_040675125.1 Spirillospora sp. NPDC049652
GGCAGGTCGTCGCTGATGGGCGCCATCCGCGGCGACGGCGAGACCGGCGCGAGCATGGGCGGCGGCCTCTTCGAGGACCTGGCCTCCGCCTTCGAGGGCTCCAAGAAGGTCAAGCAGGAGGAGCAGGAGCGGCAGCGCACGCTGAAGCACGACGACATGCTCCAGGCCGGCGACTCCGGCCGTGACGACCTGGAGACGGGCCGCATCCGCATCCGCCGCTCCGGCCCCGGCGGCTCCCCCGCCCCTCAGGAGTAGGCCCGGCGCGAGGGCCCGGCTGTTCGCAGCGTTTCCCGAGGTCGACCGGCGGTTCCGCGCCGCCGGGGCAAGAACCGGACAACGGGCGCTCGATCGAACAAAGTTTCGACATTGGGGTATTCTGGGCAGGTGAGCAGCTTCGTCCCGCCCGGCTGGCCGCCGCAGGTGCACCCGCCGGGAACCGACCGGTTCGAGGAGACCGCGCTCGCCTGGCTGCTGGAGCTCGTCCCGCCCGAGTACCGGCGCTACGGCGTCCTGCGCCGCTACCCCGTCGCGCTCGCCCGGATGGCGCGGCACCACGTCACCGCCGCCGTCGAGGCCGCGCGCGAGGGCTTCCGCTCCGCGCGCGTCGAACTCGCCGGGGCCGTCCCGCCGCACGGCATCGAGGCCGTCCTCGAGACCTACCGCCGCGAGGGCGCCCGGCTCGTCCAACTCGTCCAGGCCGTCGCGCTGGTCGAGCAGGCCCTCCGCGAACGCGGCGCCGCCCCCCGCCCGCCCGGTGGCACCGCCCCGCGCCCCGCGGGCTCCTGACCGCCTCGCCCGCTGGTCGTTGCGGGGTCAGCCGTTGCGACCGCTCGCGACGGCGGTGAGGAAGCGCGGCGGACGGCGGGTGTGCCCGCCCAGGCGTCCGATGACCTCCGCGCGGACGCGCGGGACGGCCTCCAGCGGGACGAGCGCGACCGCGCATCGGCCCAGCGCGCGACCGCCGAGCGCCCCCGCGTCGCGGGCGGCCGTCAATGCCAGGTCCAGTGTCGGACGGCCGGGCACGTGCACCTCGGTCAGCAGCGGCCCGAGACCCGCCGGGTAGCCCGCGCGGAGCGCCGCCGCCGCGCGCTCCACGATGCCGGGGTCCGGCTCGGCCGGGATCGCCTGCTCGGTCGCGCCCACGTCGATCACCATCAGCCGCAGCCCCGCCGCGTGCAGGTCGAACGGGATCTGCTCCGGGCCGTCCGAGGTGATCAGCAGCGCGTGCCGGGCCCGGGAGTGCAGCGCGGCGAGGTACTCGGGCGTCGCGGCGGACGGTCCGGACGCCAGCGGCGGTCCGTGCAGGTCGCCGAGGGCCATCGCCGCCGCGCACACCGTCTCCGCGCCGCTCAGCAGGCCCGTCTCGGCGGGCAGCTCGCGGTCGACGACCATCCGGGCCGGGGGCGGCGGGTCGGCGTGCGCGCGCAGCGCCTCGGCCGCGCCCGCCGCCCAGTCCGGGACGCGGTCCAGCGACGTGCAGCGGTCGGTGTGCCGGTTCATCGAGTACAGGTCCACGCCGCCCTCCGGGTGCGGGCCGGCGGCGACGACCGCGCCCCAGGCGAGGGCGACGGCCAGCGCGGGGCCGCGCGCCGCGTCCGGGGTGTGCGCGACGCCGCCCAGCAGGGTCAGGCCGCCCGGGGCGCGGCGGAGGGCGGCGGGCGGGACGCCGAAGACGCGCTGGTAGATGTGGGCGGTGATCCGGATCTCCGGGTCGTCGGCGAGTCCCACCGGCGCGTCCTTCGGGGTGTCGGTCGGCTGGATCGGGGTCGGCCCGCTCGCGCTCGGCCGGTCCGGGGCCGGGTGGTCCGGGGCCGGGTGGTCCGGGGCCGGGTGGTCCGGGGTCGTCCGGTCCGGGGTCGGCTGGTCCGGGGCTGGGTGCGACCCGGTCGCCAGGGTGTCGGTCATCCCTCGTCCTTTCGTGCCAGCACCCGGTAGGTGTTGCCGGGGCCGGGGATCATGGGCAGGACCAGCCGGTCCGCGAGCGCGGCGGCGACCAGCAGCGGCGGCAGCACGGCCTGGGCGACGGCGTGGCGCAGCCGGGCCGCGCGCGTCGGCGGGCGCGTCCGCCAGGGCAGGGACGGGTCGGGCGCGAGGGTGTTGACGGCGATGGAGACCGCCGCCACGGCGTCGTACCGCTGGTGCGCGGCGCGCCTCTGGACGGCCAGCACCCGCATGCCGCGAGCGCCGAGCGCCTCCACCAGGTTCGCGGCGGTGACCAGTTCGAGGCGCTGCGGCTGGAGCCAGGGGAGCCAGAACCGGCCGAGGAGGTTGAGCCGGCACGCGGGGTCGGGTTGCTCGATCAGCAGGTGGCCGCCGGCGGGCAGCGCCTTCACGGCGGCGTCCAGCTCGGCGAGCGGGTCGCCGGCGCGCTCCAGGTGGTGGTGCATGCTGATCACGTCGTATCGGCCGGCCAGCTCCTCCGGCAGGTCGCCGAGCGGCCGGCGGTGCCCCTGCCGCAGCCAGCCGCGCCGGACGCCCTCCTCGACG
>NZ_JBFAOF010001008.1:0-2481 GCF_040675125.1 Spirillospora sp. NPDC049652
GCAGGCTGAGCCGCATCGACAGCGCGGGGACGGCGAGCACGGCCAGCAGCCCGGCGGCGACCAGGACCGCCGGTACCGGACGGCGCTGCACCAGGTCCGCCCAGCGCTCGGCGAGGGGCCGCTCGGCGCGGCGGCCGAGGCCGGGCACGCGCAGCCGGTCGATGCCGCGGCCGGTGAAGCCGAGCAGCGCGGGCAGCAGGGTCACGGCGGTGACCATCGTCATCAGCACCGTGGTGGACGCGGCGACCGCGACCCCGGCGAGCAGCTTGTCTCCCATGACGAGCAGGCCGAGCATCGCGATGACGACGGTCGTCCCGGCGAACAGCACGGCGCGTCCGGCGGTGGCGAGGGCGGTGACGGTCGCGGTCTCGGGATCCTCGCCGTCGTGCAGCGCCTCGCGGTAGCGGGTGACGATGAACAGCGCGTAGTCGATGCCGACGCCGAGGCCGATGAGGGCGGCGACGATCGGGCTGAACGACGGCGCGGGCAGCAGGTGGCCGAGCAGCCCGATCAGCGCGAGCGCGGTGCCGATGCCGAACAGCGCGGTGACGATCGGCAGGCCCATGGCCAGCACGGACCCGAACGCGATCAGCAGGATGCACATGGCGGCCAGCACGCCGATGCCCTCGGACGGCCCGCCGCCGGGGGTCTCGGCGGCGGCCACCGAGCTGCCGCCGAGCGCGAGCCGCACGCCGTCCTTGTCGCCCCGGACGTCGGAGATCAGCTTGGTGACCTCCGCCGCCGGCATGTCGTTGGACCGGACGTCGAGCTGGGCGGTGGCGAACGCGATCCGCCCGTCGGCCGAGATCCGGCCCGGCCCCTGGTAGGGCGAGGAGACGGCGGTGACGTGCGGGGTCCGTGCGAGCCGGTCGAGCGCGGGCTGCACGCGCGCCTTCACCGCCGGGTCCCGCACGTCCCTGTCGGCCTGGATCGCGAGCGTGATGCTGTCCCCGTTGGCCTTCGGGAAATGCGCGTCGAGGATCTTCTGCGCCTTGCCCGAGTCCGAGCCGCCGCCCCCGAACGAGTTGGACGCCTCGGCCGACAGCGAGAACCCGACCGCCATGACGGCGACCGCGCCGAGCACCCAGAGGAGGACGGCGGTCCGCCGCCGCCGGTAGCAGAGCCGGGCCAGGCGCGCGACCGCGCCGTCCGGGGAGAAGGTCTTCGTGGTCATGGCACGAGGTTCGCGTCCGGACGGGGTCCGGCGCGTCCGGTGGCCGGAGACACCTTCCCGGCGCGACTACTCCCGGTGGAGTACTCCCCCGGGAGTCCCCGGCGGCCCGGGCGGGGGTCGCGGGGAGGAGGGCCATGCCCCGGAATCAGCCGTCCGGCTCAGGGGCGGGTGAGGATGGCGGCGCTGCCGTAGCTTCCGCCGAAGCCGGTGCAGAGCGCGACCGACGCGTCCGCGACCTGGTTGGTGCCGGTGCCGCGGAGCTGGCGGACGGCCTCGGCGACGTTGTTCAGGCCGTGCACGTACCCCTCGGACAGCAGGCCGCCGTGCGGGTTCACCGGATGGCGGCCGTTCCACGCGATCTCCCCGGCGGTGAGCAGGACGCCGAGGTCGGTCCGCGCGGCCAGGCCGAAGTCCTCCAGTTGGCGGGGCACAAGCCAGGAGTAGGCGTCGTAGAGCAGCGCCACGTCGATCTGCTCGGGCTTCATCCCGGCCGCCTCGTACAGGGGTGCGGCGACATGGGACGAGAAGACGCGCGTGACGTCGTCGGCCCGGTCCATCCTGGACGCGCCGGGCCCGCCGCCGCGGACGACGGCGTGCACGCGCGGCGCGTCCGGGGCGAGGTCGGCGCTGGTCAGGACGAGCGCGCACGCGCCGTCGGTCTCCTGGCAGCAGTCCACGCGGCGCAGCGGCGAGGCGACCATGGGGCTGTCCAGGTAGTCGGCGCGCGCGAGCCGGCGGCGCTGGAGCGCGCGCGGGTTCCGCACCGCGTGCGCACGGGACTGGGCGACGACGGCGTAGAGGTGCCGGTCGGTCAGGCCCGTGTCGTGGAGGTAGCGCTGTCCGGCCAGCGCGAACTGGTGGACGGGACCGGCCATGCCGTACGGGTGGGTGAACTGCTCTTCCGTGCCCTCGCCGAGCTTGAGCCCGAGCGCGTTCATCCGCTTGCCGGAGCGTCCGTTCAGCGCCCGGTACACCAGGACGGTCCGGGCGAGCCCGGCGTCGATGAGCATGGCGGCGTCCGCCAGGATCGAGGCGCTCTGCGTCCCGCCGCCGTAGATCTCGTTGTGCCAGCCGATCTCCGCCAGGCCCAGCTCGCGGGCCAGGTAGAGGACGGGCGCGGAGTCGTTCAGGTGGTAGCTGAGGATCGCGTCCGGCGTCGCGGCGGCCCCGCCGGTCGCCTCGGCGGCCTCCGCGAGCGCGGCGCGCGCGGCCTCGGCGGCGAGCGAGACCTCGGTGCGGCCGGACGCGCGTGACAGCTCGGTCATCCCGATCCCGGCGACCGCCGCGCGTCCCGAGAACCCCTGCCT
>NZ_JBFAOF010001009.1:0-2478 GCF_040675125.1 Spirillospora sp. NPDC049652
GGCGCGACGCGCGCGCCGACCTCCCGCAGCAGGACGGTCAGCTCGACCGGGCCGAGGCCCGCGCCGTCCTGCTCCGCGGGCACCACGACACCGAGCAGGCCGGCCTGTGCCAGGGCCTTCCAGACGGCCGCGTCGTAGGCCGCGCCGGACTTCTCGAACGCCTCGAGGCGCTGCGGCGCGGCCTCCCGGCCGAGCAGGTCGGCGGCGAGGCTCCGCAGCTCGCGCTGGTCCTCGTCGAGGTCGAATTCCAACTCAGGCGCTCCCTTCCAGGAGATGCCGGCGGCCGCGCCGCCGGAACTCGGCGGCCAGCGCCGCGACGTCGTCGGCGGTCATCCGGCGGTAGGCGAGGTCGCGGCCGGGCCGCCACCACACCGGGTCGTCGGTGCGCCAGCCCTCCCGGGCCAGCGCGCGTTTGAGGATCTTGTTGGACGGCGTGGCGGGCAGCTCCCGCGCCAGCCGCACGTACCGGGGCGGCCATTTCGGGCCGAGGTCGTCACGCCCCGCCAGGAACGCGGTGAACGCCTCGGGGTCGAAGCCGCCGGACTCGGTGACGAGGGCGGCCATGACCTGGTCGCCGGACGCCGCGTCCGGGACGCCGAAGACCGCGAGCTGCCGGACGCCGGGGAACGCGGCGAGCACCCGCTCGACCTGGACGGCCCCGAAGTTCTCGCCGTCCACGCGGAGCCGGTCGGCAGCGCGCCCGGCGAAGAAGACGTGGCCGTCCGCGTCGCGGTAGACGTGGTCGCCGCTCCAGAACATGCCGTCGCGCAGCCGGTCGGGGGCGTCCTCCTTGTAGTAGCCGTCGAACAGGCCGTCGCCGGTGGTGTTGACCAGTTCGCCGATGGCCTCGTCGGGGTTGGTGACGCGGCCGGCGGCGTCGAGGCGGGCGGGCGGGCACTCCGCACCGGTCTCCGGGTCGAGGATCTTGATGCCCCGGGCGAGCCTGCCGAGCGCGCCGGGCGGCCCGAGCGGGTCGGGCGTCAGGGCGATCGCGGTCTCGGTGGAACCGTAGGCGTCGATGACGAAGCAGCCGAAACGCTCGCCGAACGCCTTCTGCTCCAGCGGCGCGGCCTCGTTCCCGAACGCGACCTTCAGCGGGTTGTCGGCGTCGTCCGGCTTGGGCGGCGTCGCGACCACGTACGACAGGGCCTTGCCGACGTAGTGCAGGTAGGTGCAGTGGTGCGCGCGAACGTCCGGCAGCAGCCCGGACGCGCTGAACCGCGACCGCACGACCAGTTCCGCGCCCGCGACCAGCGCCGGCGCGAACGCCGCCATGATCGCGCCGGAGTGGAACAGCGGCATCGGGCAGTACACGACGTCCTCGGGGGTGAGCAGCCGTCCCGCCAGGTTCTCCCCCGGCACGACCACCTTGCGGTGGGTCACGCGGACCGCGCGCGGCCGTCCGGAGGTGCCCGAGGTGAAGATCAGCATCATCAGCGTGGCGTCGTCGATCCCGGCGGCGTCAGGCACGGGCGTCCCGGCGAACTCCGCGACCGCGAGGCCGTGCTCGGCGAGCCCCGCGACCTCGCGGGTGCGGTCGGCGAAACCCCTGGTCCGGACGGCCGTCCCCTGCGCGAGCGGGGTGTACTCGGGCTGGTGGACGACCAGGTCGCAGTCCGCGCGGCAGGCGTCCTCGGCCAGCTCGGCGGCGCTCCGCGTCGGGTTCAGCGCGACGACCACGTTCCCCGACAGCGCCGCCCCGCCGAGCAGGAAGACCAGCTCGGGGAGGTTGTCGAGCAGGACGCCGACGTGCAGCGGGCGGTCCCCGGGACGGCGGGCCGCCATCCACGCGGCGCGGGCGGCGGACTCGGCGACGACCTCGCGCCAGCTCCAGCGCCGCCCGTCGTCGGCGCAGGAGAGCCCCGGACGGTCGTCGGCGGCGCGGGCCGCGAGCAGATCCGCGACGGTCACCGGCGTCACCTCCCGGGCGCAAAACTAGAACAGATTCTAGTAAGTGTCCAGGGGCGCGTTCACCCGCTCCGACCGCCGCAAGTCGAACGTGAGAGGTTGTACCGAATCGCGTTCAAGTAACACGTTCCTGTGCGACCTGTAAGCTTGGTCCGTGAGTGCAGAACAGGCCGTGACCGGCGACCAGCCGCCCGAGGACCCCGCAGCCGATCCCGTGGCGGATCCCGCGCTGGACGAAGCGGAGTCCGCTGTGGAGACCGCTGTGGAGGCCGCCGCGCCCGGAACGGATCCGGCGCCGCACGGCGCGCGGTCGCGCAGCCAGCACCAGCGCCGCCGCCGCATCGTCCAGGCCGCCGCGGCGCTGGCGTCCCGCGGCGGCGTCGAGGCCATGCAGATGCGCACGGTCGCCGAACGCGCCGGGGTCGCGCTCGGCACGCTCTACCGGTACTTCCCGTCCAAGATGGACCTGGTCGTCGCGGTCGTCAGCGAGGAGCTCGACCTCCTCGAAGGCAGCATCGAGCGCCGTCCGCCGCGCACCGAGGCCGCGCACCGGCGCGCCGTCGACGTGCT
>NZ_JBFAOF010001010.1:0-2474 GCF_040675125.1 Spirillospora sp. NPDC049652
CGGTGCTCGGCGTCCCGATCGGGCTGTCGTCGGCGCCGTTCATGATGGTCCGGACCCACCAGCACGAGGTCGCCGCCGTCCGGGACCTGTGCGCCCGCATCGGGCCGGGCCGGTCGGTCGTCATCCTCGACCAGAACTACGCCGACCAGTTCCTCCAGGTGATCCGGAGCATGTGCGGCCAGCCGTCCGCGCGGATCTCCGAGGACGCCACGCCGGCGGACGTCTGGCGGGTCACCGGCAAGGTCTTCGACGCGGGCCGCGTGCCCGTCCTGATGGGCGCCTCCGCGGGGGAGGTGGCCCCCTACGGGCAGCCGGTGCACGCCATGACGCTGCGCACCCGGCAGGACGAGCGGACCCTGGTCAAGCCCCCCAAGGGCACCTGGACGCTGAACCTCGACGTGTGGATCACCGAGCCCCCGCGGCCGTGACCGACTATCCTCCCCCTGCGTGAGTACCCAGCCCGCCGCCTCCACGACCACGCGCGCCCCGGACACCGCTCCGGACGCCGCCACGGCGACCGACGCGGCCCCCGAGACCACGACCGAGGCCGGGCCCGCGGCCGCACCCGCGGAAGCCGCCGCGCCAGGGCCGGAGTTCGCGCCGTTGGCGGAGCCCGTGGACGAGCCGCTGGACGGGCCGCTGGACGGGGCGGAGCGGGCGACCGCCCACCGGCCCGGCCCGGACGAGGACCTGGAGTCCGGCCCCGAGGACGAGCGTCCCGTCCACGTCACGATCGTGCTGCCCTGCTACAACGAGCAGGACCACGTCATCGACGAGGTCGAGCGGATCACCAAGGCCATGGACAACAGCGGCATGGCGTACGAGCTGCTCGCCGTGGACGACTGCTCCACCGACGACACCCTCGCCCGGCTGCGCGAGGCCGAGCCGCGGTTCCCGAGCATGAAGGTCGTCGCGTTCCGGCACAACAGCGGGTCCGGGACCGTCCGGCGGATCGGCACCCAGCAGGCCCGCGGCGACATCGTCGTGTGGACCGACGCCGACATGACCTACCCGAACGAGCGGATCCCCGAGCTGGTCGCCATGCTCGACCAGGACTCCTCGATCGACCAGGTCGTGGGCGCGCGGACGTCCGAGGAGGGCACCCACAAGGTGCTGCGCGTCCCGGCCAAGTGGTTCATCCGCAAGGTCGCCGAGCGGCTCACCAACAGCCGCATCCCGGACCTGAACTCCGGGCTGCGCGCGTTCCGCCGCCAGGTCTCGCTGCCCTACCTGCGGCTGCTGCCGCCCGGGTTCTCCTGCGTCACCACGATCACCATCGCGTTCCTGTCGAACCAGCACCACGTGGCGTACGTGCCGATCGACTACGCCAAGCGCGCGGGCACCTCGAAGTTCCACTTCGTCAAGGACGCCTACCGGTACATCCTCCAGGTGCTGCGCATGGTGATGTACTTCAACCCGCTCAAGGTGCTGATGCCGCTGGCGCTCTGGCTGATCGTGATCGGCCTGGCCAAGGGCGTGTTCGACATGGTGCGGCACTTCGGGTACTTCGCGAGCAACACCATCCTGATCTTCGTCACCGGGCTGATCATCGGGTCGATGGCGCTGCTCGCGGACCTGATCGTCCGCTCGCGGGGGGACTAGCCGGATGCGGATCGCGGTCGTCGGGCCGGCCTTCCCGTACAAGGGCGGCGGCGCGCACCACACCACCGAGCTCGCGCACCGGCTCGCCGCCGCCGGGCACGAGGTGGTCGTCGAGTCGTGGCGGGCGCAGTACCCCGGGTTCCTGTACCCGGGGCAGCAGACGATCGCCGAGCCGGAGGGCGTGCCGTTCCCGGACACGCTGCGCCGGCTCGACTGGCGGCGTCCGGACGGCTGGTGGCGCGCCGGGCGGTCGCTGCGCGGCTGCGACCTGGTCGTGCTGGCCGTGCTGAGCCCCGTCCAGGTGCCCGCCTACCTCGGCATCACCGCGGGGATCGGCCGGCGCACGCCGGTGGTCGCGCTGTGCCACAACGTCCTGCCGCACGAGCGGCGGCAGTACGACCGTCCGCTGATGAAGGCGCTGCTGACCCGGGTGTCGGGGGTGCTGGTGCACTCCGAGCAGCAGGCGCGGCTGGCGCGGTCGCTGACGGAGCGCCCGGTGCGGGTGGCGGAGATGCCCGCGCACCTGCCGACGCCGTCCGGTCCGGCCGAGCGGGCGGACGGGGTCCGCAGGCGGCTGCTGTTCTTCGGGATCGTCCGTCCGTACAAGGGGCTGGACGTGCTGCTGCGGGCCCTCGCCGAAGGACCGCCGGACGTCTCGCTCACCGTGGCGGGCGAGTTCTGGGGCGGCCTCGCGGAGACCGAGGCGCTGGTCGCGTCGCTGGGGCTGGCGGACCGGGTCGAGCTGCGGTCCGGGTACGTGCCGGGGGCCGAGGTCCCGGGGCTGTTCGCGGCGGCGGACGCGCTGGTGCTGCCGTACCGGGCGGCGACCGCGTCGCAGAACGTGTGGATGGCGTTCGAGCACGGCGTCCCGG
>NZ_JBFAOF010001011.1:0-2464 GCF_040675125.1 Spirillospora sp. NPDC049652
CTCGACCGCGCGCCGAGCCCGTTCGCGGCCATGCGGTTCGCGGTCGAGCCACCCGAGGTGCCGCTGCAGGATCTCCAGCCCGCGCGGCTCGTTCCCGGTCACCGCGCAGAACCGCACGTGCTCGGCGATGTGGGTCAGGTCGGCGAGGTTCGGCCGGAGCAGCCGGTAGGCGCGGCGGTGCGCGTCGCGCGCCTCGGCGAGCCGCCCGGTGCGCAGGTAGACCGGGAGCAGCGTGGTGAGCATGTCCTGCGGCTGCTCGGAGCAGTTCAGCTCGGCGCTCAGGACCGGCGCGGCGACGGCGAGCGCGTCCTCGTCCCGGCCGCGGTCGGCGAGGTGGTCGGCCAGCCCGGACGGGTCGCAGCCCTCGCAGTCCGAGAGCGCGTCGCGCTCGGCCGCCCGCCACTTGGCGAACAGTTCGTCGGCCGCCTCGATGTCGCCGATGTGCTGCGCCACGGCGTGCCGGTAGTGGTAGACGGCCTGGAGGCTGTGCCCGCCAAGCCGGTACCGCCGCTCCATGTCCTCCAGGACGGCGCGGGTGCGGTCGAGCGGGATCTCCGGGAACAGCGTCAGCGAGTTGACGATCCACTTCATCTGCCACAGCAGCCGGTGCTCGGCGTCGTGCCGGGCCGGGTCGCGGTCGTACTCGGCCAGGCAGCGGCTGAACGTGGTGAACGCCTTGGCGGGCTCGCCGCCGTACTGGTAGGCGGTGGTCAGCCCCATCCGGACGCGGAACGCCAGCTCGGCGTCGGCCGCGGCCTCGGCGCGGCGCAGCGCGTCCTCGACGAGGAGTGTCCTGGTCTCGCCGTAGGGCAGCTCCTCGGCGCGGGCCATCAGCTCGTAGACGTCGGCGGTCACAGGTCGGCCTCCGGGGCGGGGGTGTGCACGGCCCAGTCGAGCAGGCCGAGGAAGGAACGGTTCAGCACCGCGCTGTCGGCCGGGCGCAGCGGATGGTGGCCGAGCAGCAGCGCCTGCCCGTACAGGGCCTGCACCGCCACTTCCACCAGGGACGCCTCGGTGAGCGCGGCGATCCGCCGGGTCAGCGGGTTGCGGTGGTTCAGCACGAGCTGCGGGCGCTCGGCCGGGGCCGTCGCGCCGAGCGCGCCGAGCACGTCGGACCAGAGGTCGTCCGCCAGCTCGCGGGCCTCCTCCAGCTCGGCGCGGTGCTGCGCGGCGCGGCTGGTCAGGTACAGCGCGGGCAGCGACGCCGGGTCGAAGTCGCGGACCACGACCTCGCAGCCGAGCCGTTCGACGGCGCGCTGCGCGGCGGCCAGGAACGGCCGCAGCCGCAGCTCGGTGTCGGGGTCGACGACGCCGAAGTGGGTGGTCAGCTCGGCCGGTTCGAGGCGGCGCATCCGGGCGTCGGGGTCGATCGCGGGCAGCCGCTCGATGATCTCGGTGTCGTGCACGTAGCCGCCGTTGACCAGGCCGACGCCCTGCGCGCCGGACACGGCCGAGAGGCGGCGGAACTCGTCCACGCCGGTGACGTACCGGGCGTCCGGGTGCCGGCGGCGGAACTCGTTCAGGGTCATCGGCCCGGCGGAGGTCTCGAACTCCAGCCAGCGGTCGACGATGCGGAGCATGTCGTCGTCGTGCAGGGCCATCGCCTTCACGCCGAGCTGGTGCAGCCGCAGGAACGCGCGCATCCGGGACGGGTCGGTCTCGGCGAGCCCGACCAGCCACTGCCGGACGCGTTCGCCGAGCGCCTGCCGGGTCGCGTCGAGCAGCTCGTCCTCGAACAGGGCCTCGCGGCTGGCGGTCGGGCGCAGCTCCCCCGCGTCCACGACGCAGCGGACGAAGAACGCCCAGTCGGGCAGCAGGCCCTCGACGTTCTCGGCGAGCAGCATGCGGCGCAGGTAGACGCGGTGCGCGCCGCGCGAGGTCGGCGGGACGGCCTGCGGCAGGACGAACGCGACGCCGTTCAGGCCGGCCTCCGGGACGTCCAGGTCGATGACGTCGAACGGCTCGAACCCGAACACCTCGCGGCAGTAGGCGTCGAGGGCGCGGCGGCGGCGCGCGGGATCGGGATGCGCGGCGCGCCAGGGCGGCCCGTCCCCGGTGATCCGCACGCCTTCCACGGTCAGGTCGATGGGCAGCAGGCCGCCGTAGGCGCGGGCGAGGTCGGCGACCGTCGCGGGCGCCATCAGGTCGGACGCGCCGGGCCGCGGCCGCAGCGTCACCGTGGTGCCGGGCTCGTCGCGTTCGGCGGGCTCGACCCGGTAGTGGCCGGACGCGTTCCCGACCCACCGGACGGCCGCCCGCGCGCCCTCGCCCTCGGCCGGACGGGCGGAGCGGGTCACGACCTCGATCTCGTCCGCGACCAGGAACGCCGACAGCAGGCCGATGCCGAACTGGCCGAGGAAGTCGGACCGGGCGAAGCCGAGCTCGTCGCGCTTGGAGGACCGGCCGATCGTGGCCAGCAGCCGGTGCACCTCGTCCTCGGTGAGGCCGATGCCGTCGTCGTGGA
>NZ_JBFAOF010001012.1:0-2463 GCF_040675125.1 Spirillospora sp. NPDC049652
CGCCGCCGACCGCCTTGCGCAGGTCGGCCTGGCCGACGGCGGCCTCGATCGCGGTGCGCTGGACGGTCGAGAACGCCTCGGCGACGCTCTCCACCTCGGCCGACCGGCCGACGGTGAGCGGCGGCGCCTCGACCGCGACGTCCACCTCGTCGCCGCGCTTCAGCCGCGTCACCACGTCCGGGAGGCGCTGGTCGGCGAGGTCGTGGGCGGCGCTCTGCAGTCCGCGCAGCTCGCGGACGATGCGCCGCCCGAACCGCAGCATCAGCAGCGCGGTCAGCACGAACGCGGCGAGGCCGATGCCCGCGATGAGGGCGAGCCGCAGCAGGGTGTCGTCGGAGGTCCGCTTGGCGTCGGCGGCGAGCGTGACGCGCGACTTGCCGAGCGCGCCGTCCATCTGCTGCAGGTAGCCGCCGACCGCGGTCTGCCACGTCGTCGGGCTCATCTTGAGCCTGGACGACGTGGGAACGGCCAGGACCCTGTTCTCCACCGCGGTGAAGTTCTTCATCTCGGGCGAGCCGAGCGCGTCCTTGTACGGCGCGCCGTTGGCCGCGTTGAACTCCGAGAGGCTGGTCTGCTCCAGGTACCGGCGCTCGAACACGAGCTGGGCGATGGCGGTGCGCTCGTCCGCGCTCATCCGGCCGCCGCCGACCAGGACGCCGCCGACGAGCGCGGCCTCGCGTCCGGCCAGCTCCATCGCCCGGGACATGCCGGTCAGGTGGTAGGCCTGCTGGTAGCCGTTCTCGGCGACCAGCAGGTAGATGAACCGGAAGTGCGAGTCGAGGATGTCGTTGTAGGCGTCGAACGCGGCGAGCTTGTTGAACGCGCCGGAGTCGACCTGGCCGCGCACGGTGTTGATCCGGTTGAGCTTGTCGATCAGGACCGCGAGCCGCTGCTTCATCAGCGGCGTCAGCGTGTCCTGGAACGACCCGGACCGGGCGGCCTTGTTCATCTGGACGATCGTGCCGTCCATGCGCTGGCGGACGGCGTCCATCGCCTTGCGCGGCTGCTTGTGCTTGGCGGCGAGCCACACGACCGACTCCTGGCGCTCCTGCGCCAGGGTGATCAGCATGGGCTGGACGGCGTTGCCGTAGATCTTGTTGGCGGTGTCGATGTTCCGCTGGTCGATCGCCTGGCTCGCCACGCTCTGCGCGGCGAAGGCCCAGAGCACCACCAGCGAGACCAGCGGGATGACGAGCATGCTGTAGAGCGAGAACTTGATCGAACGTCGTCGAGAGCTCTTCACGGGGGTCGTCTCTCAAGCTTGGGGAGCATCGGGCGGGGACGAAAACTCGGGCCACCATAGCCGTTGAATTGATCATTTGTCTGGTTTTGTGGATCTTGCTCGGCCGGTGGTGCGATCATGTGGCGACGTTCGGTGACGTCCCCGCGGGCACCGCGGGCGTCCCCGGACGCGAGCCCTGACCCCCGACGAGAGGAACTCCCGTGACGCCGCAGCGGGGCGAACCGACCGACCGGCTCGACCGGCTCGACTGGCTGATCGACGGCCTGGTCCGCCGCGTGCCGCAGGTGACCCGGGCGGTCCTGCAGTCCGCCGACGGCATCCTGATGGGCGCCTCCGCCGGCCTGGGCCGCGAGGACGCCGAGTACCTGTCCGCCCTCGCCGCCGGCCTGCAGAGCCTGGCCCGCGGCGCCCAGACCCACTTCGGCGCGGGCGAGGTGCACCAGACGATCATCGAGATGCGGGACGCGTTCCTGTTCGTCACCGCGGCGGGCGAGGGCGCGTCGCTGACCGTCCTCAGCGACGCGGACGTCGACCCGGCGCAGATCGGCTTCGAGATGACCGTCCTGGTCCGCCAGGTCGGCGAGCACCTCTCGTCCCATCCCCGCATGGCCTGACCCGGCCAGTCGCGCCCCGCGCGGACGCGCGTCCGACGCGGGCGCGGCCGCTCAGCGCGGCCGGGAGGCGAGGTCCCGCTCGCCGGTCTCCGCGAGCTTCGCCGAGGGGGCGACCACCTCGTCCGGGGCGAGGGGGACGTGGTACCCGAGGCTGCCCACGACCCGCTTCGTGTGCTCCACGACGCGCCGCTCCGGCGAGTCGGCGGTGAGGGCCTGGAGCCTGACGGGTGGGCCCGGCCTGGCATAGGTCGGGACGAACGAGGGCTCGGACGTCCACCGCCCGGCCGCGTCCCGCGTGAACGTGAACCGCGCGACGAGCCCTTCATGGGTGCCCTCGGCGTTCGCGGACGGATTGGCGACCTGGTTGCCCATCCCGTACGCGACCCACTTGCCGTGGAGCCGCTCGAAGGGCTGGACGACGTGGACGTGGTCGCCGAGGATCAGATCCACGTCGGGTGACCGCAGCAGCGTCCTCGCGAGCCGCCGCTGCCCGGCCGTCGCCGCGTGCTGGTACTCCTCGCCCCAGTGGAGGCTGACGATCACGACGTCCGCGCCGGCCTCCTTGGCGCGCGCGGCGTCGGCGAGGATCCGGCGCGAGCCGAGCCC
>NZ_JBFAOF010001013.1:0-2461 GCF_040675125.1 Spirillospora sp. NPDC049652
CCGCGTTCGGCGAACGCGGCCAGGGCGGCGTCCAGCAGCTCGGCGCGGCGCTCCTCGGCGGGTTTGAGCACGCGCCTGCGCGTGCCGGTGGCTCCCTTGTCCATGCGGACGCCTCTCGCTCCCTTGACTGACCGCCGGTCAGTAGAACAGACTGACCGCCGGTCATTCCACTGACCGGCGGTCATCACTGTATCCGCACCCTCCCGAAGGAGTGATCCCGATGCGCCTCCGCACCACTCTCGCGCTCTCCACCGCGGCCCTCGCCCTGCCCGCACTGCTCGACACCGGCCGCGGCGAGACGGTCCCGATGGACGCCCGCGCCAGGCGGGACGCGCCCGGCGCGTTCGTCCGGCTCCGGCACGGCACCACGCACGTCATGGTGGACGGCCCCGAGACCGGCGAGCCGATCCTGCTCGTGCCCGGCGCGACGCTGTCCCTGTGGGTCTGGGACGGGCTGGCCGAACGCCTCGCGCAGGCCGGTTACCGGACGATCCGCTTCGACCGCTACGGCATCGGCTTCAGTGACCGTCCGGACGTCGAGCACGACCAGGCCCTGTTCGAGGACCAGATCCTCGACCTGCTCGACGCCCTCGGCGTGGACCGCCCGGTCACGCTCGTGGCGCTGGCGTTCGGCGGCCCGATCGCGGCCGAGTTCGCCGTCCGCCATCCGGAGCGGGTCGCCGGGGTCTGCCTGGTCTCGCCGGACGGTTTCGCCACCCCGCTCAACCTCGGCCTGCGGCTGGCGCTGCTCCCCGGGGTCGGCCTGCCCTTCTTCCGGCTGACCGGGGACCGCGCGCTGAAGTCCCGCCTGCCCGGCTACTCCCGCGACCCCCGCGTCGTCTCCCGCGTCCGGGCGCGGCTCCTGCCCGAACTGCGCTACAAGGGCTTCAAGCGCAGCGTGCTGTCCGCCCTCCGCCACGTCCCGATCCACGGCGCCGAGTACCTGTACCGGTACCTGGACAGCCGTGACATCCCCGTCCAGGTCGTGTGGGGCCGGCAGGACCCCGTCACCCCGATGCCGCCCGAGCCCACCTGCGCTCGGTGTTCTCCCACGCTGACATCCGCCTGCTCGACGGCGTCGGCCACCTGCCGCACTTCGAGCGCCGGGATGAGACCGCGCGGATCGTCCTGGAGTTCGTCCGCGGGCTCAGGCGAACGCCCGGACCAGGCCGCTGAATGCCTCACGAGAAGGCTGAGCTACAGAGGGCGCTTGGAGATGCCGGCTTACCTCACGCCGTAGAGGTGTTCCAGGGCCAGTTGGTCGAGGTGTTCGAAGGCGGAGCCGCGAGCGGCGAGGGCTTCGATGTCGGGGGACGCGTCGCGGACGGAGCGCCAGTCCTCGCCGTCGGCGAGGGTCGGGACGGCCAGCTCGTCGAGCTTCGCGCGGCGCAGGGCGTCCTGCACCTCGGGGTCGGCGCGGAAGGCGCGGACCTTCTCCCGCAGGATCAGCCAGTTGCGCATGCAGGCCCGCGCCGACTCCCAGACGCCCTCGTCGTCCTCGGTGCGCGGCGGCTTGAAGTCGAAGTGGATCGGACCGGCGTAGTCGCTGTTCTCGATGAGGTCGACGACCCAGAAGGCGCCGCGCGCGTTGCCCGCACCGAACCGCAGGTCCTGGTCGTAGCGCGGGCCGTGCTGGCCGTTCAGGTCGATGTGGAACAGCTTGCCCTGCCACAGCGCCTGGGCGAGGCCGTGCGCGTAGTTGAGGCCGGCCATCTCCTCGTGCCCGACCTCGGGGTTGAGGCCGACGTTCTCCGGCCGGTCGAGGGTCTGGATGAAGGCGAGGGCGTGGCCGATGGTGGGGAGCAGGATGTCCCCGCGCGGCTCGTTCGGCTTGGGCTCGATGGCGAAGCGCAGGTCGTAGCCCTGGTCGGCGACATAGGCGCCGAGGATGTCGAACGCCTCCTTGTAGCGGTCCAGGGCCGCGCGGACGTCCTTGGCGGCGCCCGACTCGGCGCCCTCGCGGCCGCCCCAGCAGACATAGGTCCCGGCGCCCAGTTCGGCGGCGAGGTCGAGGTTGTCCATGACCTTGCGCAGGGCGAACCGGCGGACGTCGCGGTCGTTGGCGGTGAACGCGCCGTCCTTGAAGACCGGGTGGGAGAACAGGTTGGTCGTCGCGGTGGTGACGACCAGGCCCGTCTCGTCGAGCGCCTTCCTGAACGCGTCGATCCTCGCCTGGCGTTCGGCGGGCGAGGCGTCGAAGTCGAACACGTCGTTGTCGTGGAAGTTGACGCCGTACGCGCCGATCTCGGCGAGCTCGCGGACGGCGCGGTCGGCGGGCATCGGCGGCCGGGTGCCGGGGCCGAACACGTCGACGCCCTGCCAGCCGACCGTCCAGATGCCGAACGAGAACCGGTCCTCCGGGACGGGCGTGTAGTCGCTCATGGGTCTCCTTGTCAGATCTGCGGGGCGGAGTCGCGCAGCGCCGCGTAGCGGGCGCGGACCGGCTCCGCGTCGGCGGTGC
>NZ_JBFAOF010001014.1:0-2460 GCF_040675125.1 Spirillospora sp. NPDC049652
CGCGCGGGGGTCACTCCTTGGACAGCAGGCGCTCGAAGGGCACCGGCTCCTCGAAGGGGTCGGGCCTGGCGGCGGGGGCGCGGCCGGCGATCGTGCCGGCGAACTCCCGCCCGGCCCGGGTGAGGCGCTCGGCCAGCTCGCCGCTCCCCCAGTCCTCGGTCGCCGCGTACACGGCGGTCGGCTGGACGGCGGCGCGCAGGTAGGCGAACAGCGGCCGCATCGCGAAGTCGATCGCGAGCGAGTGCCGGGGCGTCCCGCCCGTCGCGCCGAGCAGCGTGGGCGTGTTCTCTAGGGCGTCCTTGTCGAGGACGTCGAAGAACGTCTTGAACAGCCCGCTGTAGGACGCCTGGAACACCGGGGTGACGGCGATCAGGCCGTCCGCCCCCGTGACCGTCTCGACGGCGGCCTTCAGCTCCCCGGCCGGGAAGCCGCTGACGAGGTTGTTGACCAGGTCGTGGCCGAGGGTGCGCAGCTCGACCACCTCGACGACCGCCTCGTCGCCCTGCTCGCGCAGGGCCTGGGCGGTCGCCTGGCCGAGCCGGTCGGCGAGCATCCGGGTCGAGGACGGCTCGCGCAGACCGGCCGACACGACCGCCAGGCTGCGGGTGGTCATCGCGCGACCTCCTCCGTGCCGGCCTCCTCCGCCTGGGCGCCCTTGCCGCTCTCGGCGTTCTTGGCGGCGAGCAGGGACGCGTGGGTCGGCGCGTCCGGGACGTGCGCGGGGCGTCCGATCGCGAACTCCTTGCGCAGCACCGGGACGACCTCCTCACCGAGGATCTCCAGCTGCTCCATGACGGCCTCCTCGGGCAGGCCGAGGTCCAGCGTGAACAGCTGCCGCTGGTAGTCGCCGACCGCGTCGCGGAAGGCCAGCGTCCGCTCGATGACCTGCTCGGGGGTGCCGACGGTCAGCGGGGTGGTCTCCATCGTCTCCTCGAGGGACGGCCCGTTCGCGTACACGTAGGACGTGTCGAAGTACGGCCGGAACTCGCGGATCGCGTCCTCGGCCTTGGGCCGCATGTAGACCTGCCCTCCGAGGCCCACGATCGCCTGGTCGGCCGCGCCGTGGCCGTAGTGCTCGTAGCGCCGCCGGTAGAGGGCCACCATGCGCTGCACGTGCTCCATGGGCCAGAAGATGTTGTTGTGGAAGAAGCCGTCGCCGTAGTAGGCGGCCTGCTCGGCGATCTCCGGGCTGCGGATCGAGCCGTGCCACACGAACGGCGGGACGCCGTCCAGCGGGCGCGGCGTGGCGGTGAAGCCCTGCAGCGGGGTGCGGTGCTTGCCCTTCCAGTCCACGACGTCCTCGCGCCAGAGCCGGTGCAGCAGGTGGTAGTTCTCGATCGCCAGGTCGATGCCGTCGCGGATGTCCTTGCCGAACCAGGGGTAGACGGGGGCGGTGTTGCCGCGTCCCATCATCAGGTCCGCCCGCCCGTCGGCGAGGTGCTGCAGCGTGGCGTAGTCCTCGGCGATCTTCACCGGGTCGTTGGTGGTGATCAGGGTGGTGGCGGTGGACAGCACCAGGCGCTCGGTCCGGGCGGCGATGTGGCCGAGCAGGGTGGTCGGTGAGGACGGCACGAACGGCGGGTTGTGGTGCTCGCCGGTCGCGAAGACGTCCAGGCCGAGCTCGTCGGCCCGGACCGCCATCCGGACCATCATCCGGATCTTGTCGCGTTCGCTCTGCACCCGGCCGGTCGCGGGGTCGGTCGAGACCTGTCCGACCGAGAAGATCCCGAACTGCATCATCACACGGCTCCATTTAGTAGAAGGTTCAACTATCTTAGCGGCGCCGCCTCCCGCGTTATTCCGGGGCCCGCCGGGACCGGCGTCCAGGCCCGCCGGGACCGGAGCCCGATGCCTCGGTCAGGTGGACACGTCCAGGTCAAGGGCACGGAACAGCCACCAGTGCGCGCGGCTGATCAGGTGCGGGCCGCCGGTGACGGCCTCGGTGAGCGCCCAGTAGCGGATCATCCGCGGCTCGTGGTCGTCCCGCAGGTCCTCCGCCAGGACGCTGCGGAAGCCGGGGGTGTCGCGCGCGGAGCGGGCGGCCGCGTGGACCGCGACGAACCGGTCCAGTTCCGGGCCGGGACGCGGCGGGACGTCCGCCAGCGCGAGCGGCGCCGCCCGGCCGCAGACCTCCGTCAGGCCGTCCAGCAGGGTCGGCTCGTCGTCCACCTTCTCGGCGTTGGCCATCCTCCGGGCGCGCAGCAGCCCGTGCAGCGACCGGTCGTGGACCAGCTCGACCAGTTCGGCGTAGGCGAGGACCTGCTCGGGCGTCGGGCCGGGCGGCGGGGCCGGGGCGGCCATCTCCAGGAACGCCTCCAGGTACGGGCCCGAGTCCAGCGCGACGGCCTGGGTCCGCCAGAAGCCGGTGAGGACGGCGTGCGCGGCCCGGCCGTCCGCCGCGGCGGCCAGCAGGTCCAGCCGCGCGGCCCGCCCGGCCGGGTCCCCTTCCTCGGCCGCGCG
>NZ_JBFAOF010001015.1:0-2460 GCF_040675125.1 Spirillospora sp. NPDC049652
TGGCGTCCGGCCCGACGAACACGGCGGCGCCGCAGTCGACGCAGGCGCGCTCGGGGCAGTCGGCTCCGTGCCCGTCGAGGCACGGCGTCCGCTCGAACCGGCGTTCGTCGCCGCAGGTGGAGCAGTACACGGGGGACCTCCTCGGCTATGACACGCATCACGCTCGCACGTGCCGGTGACAGAATGCGGGACTTCGCTCGGCGTGTCCGGAACTTCATGCCCGGCCGGAACGTTCCGTGTCCGCCCGGGGACACAGCGCACCTTTCGGCGCGTCCCCGGCACCGTCCGCGGCGTCCGCGCGCCCCTGGACGCCCGGCCGCGGCGGCCTTCCGGTCGCCCGCGCACGGCTTGACACGCCGTCCCGACTCGTCCGGCGCGGCTGTCAGTGTGCACCGTCCGGGGCGATGCTCGGGTCCGCCCGGGCCGCACGCCCGCGCGACGGCGCCGCCGCGCGCCGCCCGACACGGTGGGTGACCCCGCGCACGGGACGGCGGGGGACCGTGGGACGATCGGTCGGTGGCTGAGAACGCTGTCCAACCGAACGCTGCCGTCCGTCCGAACGCCGACGCGCGGTCCGCCTCCGGGCTCGCCGAGAGCCCCTTCCTGCTGGCGTGCCGGCGCGAGCCGACGCCGCACACGCCCGTCTGGTTCATGCGGCAGGCGGGCCGGTCGCTGCCCGAGTACCTGCGGGTCCGCGAGGGCGTGCCGATGCTGGAGGCGTGCACCCGGCCGGACATGATCGTCGAGATCACCCTGCAGCCGGTGCGCCGGTACGCGATCGACGCGGCGATCTTCTTCAGCGACATCATGGTGCCGCTGAAGGCGATCGGCGTGGACCTGGACATCAAGCCGGGCGTCGGCCCGGTCATCGCCGATCCGATCCGGGACGCGGCGGGCGTCGAGAGGATCCGCGAGCTGACGCCGGACGACGTGCCGTACGTCTCCGAGGCCGTCCGCGGCCTGGTGGGCGAGCTCGGGAGCACCCCGCTGATCGGGTTCGCGGGCGCCCCGTTCACCCTGGCGTCCTACCTGATCGAGGGCGGGCCGTCGAAGAACCACGACCGCACCAAGGCCGTGATGTACGGCCAGCCCGAGCTGTGGCACCGGCTCATGGAGCGGCTCGCCGACCTGACCATCGCCTACCTGAAGGTGCAGGTCGAGGCCGGGGCGAGCGCGGTCCAGCTGTTCGACTCGTGGGTCGGCGCGGTCGCGCCGGAGGACTACCGCGAGTCGGTCCTCCCGCACAGCGGCCGGATCTTCCGCGAGGTCGAGGCGCTCGGCGTCCCCCGCATCCACTTCGGCGTCGGGACGGGCGAGCTGCTCGGCCTGATGGGCGAGGCCGGCGCGGACGTCGTGGGCGTCGACTGGCGCGTCCCGCTGGACGAGGCGGCCCGGCGCGTCCCGGCGGGCAAGGCGCTCCAGGGAAACCTCGACCCGGCGCTGCTGTACGCGCCGTGGGAGACCGTCGAGCGGCGCGCCAAGGACGTCCTCGACCGCGGCCGCGCCGCCGAGGGGCACGTGTTCAACCTGGGCCACGGCGTCCAGCCGACGACCGACCCGGACGTCCTGGCCCGGCTCGCCGAGTTCGTCCACGAGTACTCCGCCGCGCAGCGCCGGGAGGGTTAGCGGCGTCCGCCCGGCGTCCCCCGGCGGCCCTCCGCGTCCCTGCGAGGCATCTCATATTGCGAGATGGCGACCCGTTGAGCGGTTTCCAGGGGGTATCTGGGAAGGTGGAGGCATGAGCGCCAAACCCACCCCGCATGTGGCGGTCGTCGGTGGCGGCGTCGCGGGTCTGGTCACCGCGTTGCGGCTGGTCGGCGGCGGCGTCAGGGTCACCCTCCTGGAAGGCTCACCCAAGGTCGGCGGCAAGCTCCGGGTCTCCGAGATCGCGGGCCTGCCGGTGGACGAGGGCGCCGAGGCGATCCTCGCCCGCCGCCCCGAGGCGGTGGACCTGGTCCGCGAGCTCGGCCGCGGCGACGACCTGGTGCATCCCGGCACCACCTCGGCCTCGATCCTGAGCCACGGGGCGCTGCGTCCGCTGCCGGCCGGGCAGGTCATGGGCGTGCCGTCCGACCTGCGCGCGCTCGCCGCCTCGCAGGTGCTGTCGCCCGCCGGCCTCGCCCGCGTCCCGCTGGACCTCGTCCTGCCGGAGACGCCGCGCGGGGACGACGTGTCGGTCGCCGACTTCATCGGCGCGCGGATGGGCCGCGAGGTCGTGGACCGGCTGGTCGAGCCGCTGCTCGGCGGCGTCTACGCCGGCCGCGCCGACCGCCTGTCGTTCGAGTCGACCCTGCCCGCCGTCGCCGCCGCCGCGCGCGGCCACCGGTCGCTGATCACCGCCGTCCGGGGCGTCCGCGCGAAGGCGCCCGCCGACCCCGGCCCGGTCTTCGCGACCCTGCCGGACGGCCTGGGCAGCCTCCCCGGGAACATCGCGGACGCGGTGACGGCCGCGGGCGGCGA
>NZ_JBFAOF010001016.1:0-2455 GCF_040675125.1 Spirillospora sp. NPDC049652
GCGGCATCGGCGACCTCGCGGCGGTCTGCGAGGAGCTGGCCGCCGCCGGGTGCCCGCTGCTGCTGATGGTGGTGTCCCCGGCGATCTGCGCGACGATCATCGCGCGGTCCGGTACCGAGGACCAGCGGAAGCACTGGCTGCCGCGGTTCGCCGACGGGTCGGTGAAGATGGCGTTCGCGATCACCGAGCCGGACGCCGGGTCCAACTCGCACCGGATCACCACGACCGCGCGCCGGGACGGCGACGGCTGGGTGCTGTCGGGGCAGAAGACCTTCATCTCCGGCGTGGACGAGGCCGACGCCGTGCTGTTCGTCAGCCGCACCCAGGACCAGAAGGGCAACCTGCGGCCGTCGCTGTTCATCGTCCCGACCGACGCGCCCGGCTTCACCTTCACCCCGATCGAGATGGAGATCATCTCGCCGGAGAAGCAGTTCATCTGCCACCTGGACGAGGTCCGGCTGCCCTATGAGGCGCTGGTCGGCGACGAGGACGGCGGGCTGCTGCAACTGTTCGCCGGCCTCAACCCCGAGCGGATCATGGCGTCCGCGATGGGGGCGGGCATCGGCCGGCTGGCCCTCGGCAAGGCGGTGGCCTACGCCGGGCAGCGGCAGGTGTTCAAGACGCCGATCGGCGCGCACCAGGGCGTCGCGCACCCGCTCGCGCAGGCCAAGGTCGAGCTGGAGCTCGCCCGGCTCATGGCGCAGAAGGCGGCCTGGCTGTACGACGAGGGCGACGACATGGGCGCGGGCGAGGCCGCGAACATGGCCAAGTACGCCACCGCCGAGGCCGCGATCCACTGCGTGGACACGGCCATCCAGACGCACGGCGGCAACGGCCTGACCACCGAGTACGGCGTCGGGATGCTCGCGGGGGTCGTCCGGCTCATGCGGATCGCGCCGGTCAGCCGCGAGATGATCCTGAACTTCGTGGCGCAGCACTCGCTGGGGCTGCCCAAGTCGTACTGAGCCGGCCACGATCCGGCCGCCGCGCCGCCTACGGGCCGGCCGGCCGCGGCGCCAACGAGTCGGCCGGCCGGGGACCCGCGGGTTCGGGGGCGGCGGTCAGCGGGCGCAGGGACTCCAGCAGCGCGCGCATGTCGGTGAGGGCGGCGCGCGCGTGCGCGGCGACCTCGGTCAGCGCGGCGGACCGGTCGGCGTCCGGGTCGGCGAGGGCGTCCTCGGCGACCCGGACGAACCGGGCCGTCCGGTCCAGGACGGTGCCGCGCAGCCCCTGGGTGACGCGGTGCCGCTCCGCGGTGACGGCCGCGCCCGCCCGGGCGGCCATGGTCTCCAGCGCCGCGTTCTCCCAGCGGTGCCCGCGGGTCACCACCGCCTTGCCGAGCAGCCACGCGGGCACGAACAGCGCCAGCCCGAGGGCGTAGCCGATGAGCAGGCCCGGTAGCAGCGCCGAGGTGCCGCCGAGCCGGGCGAACCCGGCGCCGAACGTCGCCGCCCAGGCGACCGCGGCGACCAGCGGCGCCGGCCAGGCCGGGACGCCGCGCCGGGCGTAGGCGGCGACCGCGTACACGGCGCTGACCAGGGTGGTCGCGCCGACGAGCAGGAGCCCGGTCATGGCGGTCCGGGTCGTCCCGGCGGTGCAGGCCCAGACGATGTCGAACCCGGTCGTCCAGGCCAGGACGGCGTAGGGGGCGTGCCGCCGCCACCACAGCGGCAGCGCCCGCAGCAGGAACGCCGCGACCAGGAGCGCGATCGACCCGAACGTCCAGCCGGTCAGCACCGGCTCGGGCGGCACGAACGCGATCAGCGCGGGCAGCAGCACCGACTGGACGATCAGGATGCCGTCCACGACCTCGGGCCAGCCGTGCCGACGGCCGTCCGCGACGCCCGTGGGAAGCCCGGCGCGGACCCGCCAGCCGCCGCCCCCGTCCGGACCCGCCGCCAGCGTCCCGCCCAGCGCCACGGCCCGCGCCCGCATCCCGGCGACGCCCCGGCCGGTGCCGAGCGGCGGGACGTATCCCTCGACCTCCGGGACGCCGTTGCCGACCTCGACCTCCACCGCGCCCGGCACGTAGCGGACGGAGATCTCCACGGGCGCGCCGGAGGCGTACCGCATGGCGTTGGTCAGCGACTCCTGGACGATCCGGTACGCCGCCGTCACGACCTGCGGCGGCAGTCTGCGCGCCCGGCCCTCGACGTCGAGGGTAACCGGCGTCCCGAGCCGCCGGATGCCCTCGCACAGCGGCGGGAGCAGCGCGGCCAGGCCCTCGCCCGCCTGCCCGTCCGGTTCGACCTCGTCCACCAGCCGGGCGAGGGCCGCGAGCACGTCGCGCCCGGTCTCGGCGGCGGCCTCCAGCGCCCGGGCGGCCAGCGCCGGGTCCGGCACCGACGCCACCGCCCCGCTGTGCACGACCACCGCGCTCAGGTGGTGGCCCGCCACGTCGTGCAGGTCGCGGGCCAGCCGCTCGCGCTCGGCCGCGGCGGCGGCGTGGTGCTCG
>NZ_JBFAOF010001017.1:0-2455 GCF_040675125.1 Spirillospora sp. NPDC049652
GCGAGCCGCGCGGCGAGGTCGTCGGCCGCCGGGGTGGGGATCACCCCGCGCGGCAGCCGCTCGAACAACTGCCGCCCGGTGCGCTCCTCCAGGGCGCGCAACTGCGTCGTCACGGTCGGCTGGGACAGCCCGACCAGCCGCGCGGCGGCGGTCAGCGACCCGGCGCGGTAGACGGCGAGGAACGTCCGCAACTGCGCCAGGTCCAGCGGACCACCGGAACTGCCATGGCTCACGCCGCCGAGCCTATGCGGCGACCGCCGGTGCGGGCTTCCCGCCGCAGGCCCCCGGCAGCGTGCGAGCGAACGTCCCCACGCTGCCGGCCGTCAGCGGTCCGGGGTGAAGGTGACGGGGAGGCGGGACAGCCCGCGCAGCATCCCGGGACGGCGCGGCAGGTCGGCGACCGGGACGGCGAGCTCCAGGTCGGGGAAGCGGCGCAGCAGGGTCGTCAGCGCGGTGACGATCTCCAGGCGGGCGAGCGCGGCGCCCAGGCAGTGGTGGATGCCGTGCCCGAAGCCGATCTGCGGGTTGTTCTCCCGGGACAGGTCGAGGACGTCCGGGTCGGGGTAGCGGGCGGGGTCGCGGTTCCCGGCGCCGATCGCGACCATGACCATCTCGCCGCGCGGGATGACCGTGCCCGCGATGGGGACGTCCTCCAGCGTGAAGCGGGCGACGCCGCGCGCGACCGGCCCGTCGTAGCGCAGCAGCTCGTCCACCGCGCGCGGGATCAGCGCCGGGTCGGCGCGCAGCGCGGCCAGCTGCTCGGGATGGGTGAGCAGCGCGACCACCGCGTTGGCGAGGAAGCACAGCGTGGTCTCGTGCCCGGACAGGAACAGCATGATCGCCAGGCCGACCAGCTCGTCGTCCGAGACGTCCTCGTTGGCGTGCGCGGTCACCAGGGCGCTCAGCACGTCGTCGCCGGGGTCGGCGCGCTTCAGCGCGATCTGCTCGGTGAAGAACGCGGTCATCTCGGCGCGGGCGGCGTCGGCACGTTCCAAAGTCGCGCCGTCGGCGGGCGGCATGGCGAGGCCGACCGACCAGTTCCGGAACCGCTCGCGCGCGAACGGCACCCCGAGCAGCTCGCAGATCACCGCGATCGGCAGCGGCATGGCGAGGCCCTCGACCAGGTCGCCGCGGCCGTCTGCGGCGAACGCGTCCAGCAGCTCGTCCACGATCTGCTGGACGCGCGGGGCCAGCGCGGCGACGCGGCGTGCGGTGAACGCCTTGCCGACGATGGCGCGCATCCGCGAGTGGTCCGGAGGGTCCGAGGCGAGCAGGCTCTCCATCAGGACGTTGCGCCGCCGCTCCGGCGGCAGCCCCGCGGTGATGCGCGGGGCCGCCTCCAGGTCGGCGGAGAACCGGGGGTCGTTGAGGACGGCGACGCACTCCTCGTAGCCGCTGACGACCCAGACGTCCACCTCGCCGCGCATCGTCGCGCGGTGCACGGGCGATTCGGCGCGGATCTCGGCGAGCAGCGAGTAGGGGTCGAGCCACTGGGCGAAGTCCCGGGGAAGGTCGAACTGCTTGTGCGTGGTCTCCGCGGTCAAAAGGCGGCCTTTCTGAGTGGAGGGGTCACGGGAGCGGCCGGGCGGGCCGGACCGCTTCGGCGCAGGACGTCCCGCGGCGCACGCGGTAGCGCACGCACGGCTCGCCGGATTCGAGGTCGATCTGCAGGGTGCGCTCCTCCGTCCAGCCCTCGAACCGGAACTCGCCCGAGCCGACGTGGACGAGCGCGAACAGCGGTGCGCCGTCCGCACCGCACAGCACGAGCCGTCCGTCCAGGACGCGCACCGAGCCGGGCACGTCGGGACGCGGTGTGCCGTCGTCGTCCTCCGACCAGTCGGGGAACGCGGCGGGCATGTCGAAAGCGCAGGTCAGCGCGGCGAGGTCGGCGGGTCCGAGCGGCTTCGGGCGCCGCGCGTACAGCACGTCCCGCCACGGCAGCCGGTCGCGGAACTCCGCCGGGAACAGCGCGAGCAGCTCCGGCGTCAGCCCGACGTCGATGACCAGGTGGACGCGCGGCTCGTCGCCGTCGTTGCGGACGTAGTGGAGCCGGTCGAAGTCGCCGAACCAGAGCCGCCCGGCGTCCCAGTGCCGCTCCTCGCCGCCGATCACCACGACCGCGCCGGGGTTGGTGATGACCGGGACGTGCAGCCGCATCGCGCCCCACCGGTAGCCGCACTTGCCGTCGCGGTGCTCGTGGCAGCGGGCGCCCGGCCCGAGCGCCATCAGCCGGACGGCCCGCAGCGGCGCCGGGATGTCCGCCAGCACCTGCGCCATGTAGGGCGCGCGCGCCAGGTACGGGGTGTCGGCGTGCGGGACCAGGCCGGCGCCGCCGGGGTCGGTGCGCTCGGGGTCGCCGCCGGGCGAGCGCAGCGGCAGGATCCGCCAGTCGATCTCCGCCTCGCGCCGCAGGCCGTCCTGGCCGTAGGCGCGCTGCGCCCGCCAGCCGAACTCG
>NZ_JBFAOF010001018.1:0-2454 GCF_040675125.1 Spirillospora sp. NPDC049652
ACCGCGAGCCGCGACGCGCTCGCCGCCGCGCTGCGCGAGCGGCTGCCCGACTGGACGTTCCTGCTGCCGCCGGGGGGCATGTCGCTGTGGGCGGACGTCGGAGGCCCGGTCGCGGCACGGCTGGCCGAGGCCGTCGCCCAGCGCGGGGTCCGGGTCGTCCCCGGGCCGGTGTTCGGCGCCGACGGCGTGCTGGAGGACCGGTTGCGGCTGCCCTACGTGCTCTCGCCCGCGACGCTGCGGGAGGCCGTCGGGCGGCTCGCCCTGGCCCGCGAGGACCTGCGGGACGCGCCGCCCGCCCGGCCCCTCCGCGTGCTGGTCTAGTCAGCGGCGGCGCCCGCCGGTCGATGCCCGCGGCCGGTGCTCGGGCCCGGGACCGGGGCCGGGGCCGGCTCGGGCGGGAGGGCCGTCCGGGCCGGTCAGGGGGCGCGCTGGATGTAGTCGACCAGGTGCTCGCGCTCGCTCTCCAGCGCGTCGATCGCGCTCTTGACGACGTCGCCGATGCTGACGATGCCGGCGAGCCGGCCGTCCGCCAGGACGGGGACGTGCCGGATGCGGTGCTCGGTCATGGTCCGGCGCAGCTCCTCCACGGCCGCGTCGGGCCCGACGGTGCGCACCCGGCCGGTCATGATCGACGAGACCGGCCGGTCGAGCAGGTCGGCGCCGTGCTCGTGCAGCCGGCGCACGACGTCGCGTTCGGAGGCGATCCCGGCGATGGCCGCGCCGTCCGGCGACACGACGACCGCTCCGATGTTGTGCTCGGCGAGCACGGCCAGCAGCTCGCGCACGGTGGCGTCCGGGCGGACGGTCGCCACGGTGCTTCCCTTGCTTCGCAGGATGTCGCGAATACGCATCTCACACGCTCCGGGGGTTCGGTGCAGGGTCGGCGGTGAGGGGGCTCCCGCCCAAGGTCGCACGCCCGGTGCGCGCCGGAAACCCCTGAACGGCAAAGCCTCACGGTTCGGCTACGACAGATGTCGCGGCATCGCAGGGGGATTTGCCCTCCGGCGACCCCGGTGTAACACCCGTCCCGAATGGTTACCTACAGTAGGTGATCAGTCGCAGCGTGTCCGTTCGCGGCTGACCGCGTCCGAGCACCCCGGGCCGAGTCCGGCCGGGGCCGGACCCACCAGGGCTGAAGGGAGTCGCCGTGACCGTTCCCCGCATCGTCATCGTGGGCGCCGGGTTCGCCGGCTACGGCACCGCACGCCGCCTCGAACGGGCGCTCCGCCCGGCCGAGGCGGCGATCTCGCTCGTCGCGCCGTTCGGCTACACGCTCTACCAGCCGCTGCTGCCCGAGGTCGCGAGCGGGACGCTGGACCCGCGGTCGATCGCCGGTCCGCTGCACCGGCTGCTGCACCGCACCCGGCTCGTCCCCGGCGTCGCGCTCGGCGTGGACCTGCACGAGCGGACGGTCACCGTCAACAAGATCGACGGCGAGCAGACCACGCTGCGCTACGACCGGCTGGTGCTCTGCCCGGGCAGCGTCACCCGCACCTTCGACATCCCCGGCCTGAAGGAGTACGGGCACGGGATGAAGAACCTCGCCGAGGCCGTCTACCTGCGCGACCACGTGATCGCGCAGCTGGAGCTGGCGGCGGCGACCCACGATCCGGACGAGCGCGCCGCGCGGCTCGGCTTCGTGGTGGTCGGAGGCGGCTACTCCGGCGTCGAGACCACCGCGAACCTGCAGCTGCTCAGCTACAAGGCGCTGCGGCGCTTCCCGCGGCTCGACCCGGCCATGCTGTCCTGGACGCTGGTGGACGTCGCGCCCAAGCTGCTGCCCGAGCTCGGGGAGCGGCTCGGCGAGGTGGCGACGCGGACGCTGCGGCGGCGCGGCGTGGACGTCCGGCTGGGCGTCAGCATCGACCGCCTCACCGCCGACGAGGCGCGGCTCACCGACGGCCGGACGCTGCCGTGCCGCACCCTGATCTGGACGGCGGGCGTGAAGCCGTCCCCGGTCGTCGCCACCCTGGACGCGCCCACCGAGAAGGGCCGCCTGGTCGTCGGCGCGGACCTGCGCCTGGCGGGCCACCCGGAGGTGATCGCGCTCGGCGACGCCGCCGCCGTCCCGGACCTGGTGAAGGGCGGCGGCGCGGTCTGCCCGCCGACCGCCCAGCACGCCACCCGGCAGGCGCGGATCGCCGCCGCCAACGTCGCGGCGGCGCTGCACGGCGGCAAGCCGCACGTGTACTCGCACAAGGACCTCGGCATGGTCATCGACCTCGGCGGGGCGCAGGCGGTCGCCCGGCCGCTCGGGATGAGCATGACCGGCCCGCTCGCGCAGCTCGTCACGCGCGGCTACCACCTGGCGACGGTCCCGGGGTACCGGGCCAAGGCGCGGGTGCTCGGCAACTGGGCGCTGCACGCGGCCGCCGGGGACGACCTGATCCGGCTCGGCTTCCTGGACACCCGCACGGGCGCGGCCGTCGACCTCGACCACACCGTGGCCGCACC
>NZ_JBFAOF010001019.1:0-2454 GCF_040675125.1 Spirillospora sp. NPDC049652
CGCCATCGCGGGCGCGCAGGTCGGCCACTGGCTCGGCGCGCGGTACGGCCGCAAGCTCTTCGACCGGCCGAACTCCCGGATCATCCGGCCGGAGCACGTGGAGAAGGCCGAGTACTACTTCAACAAGTTCGGCCCGGCCAAGGCGGTCGTCCTCGCCCGCTTCATCCCGGTCGTCCGGACGTTCCTGAACCCGCTCGCCGGGGCGCTGGAGATGCCCGCCCGCTCGTTCTTCCTCTGGAACGTCGTCGGCGCGGTCCTCTGGACCGAGTCGATCATCGTCGCCGGCCACTACCTGGGCTCGCGGGTCAAGGGCATCGACAAGTACGTCCTGCCGGTGGTCGCGCTGGCCGTGGTGGCCTCGATGGTCCCGGTCGCGCGCGAGGTCCTGAAGGGCCGCAAGAACGGCACGGCCGCCCGCACCGGTGAGGGCGGCGACCAGGACGGCGGCCAGGGCGGCTTCGGCTACGGCGGTGGCTACGGCGGGGGCCACGACGGTGGTTTCGGCGGCGGCGGCCAGGACGGTGGCGGCTACGGCGGGCCTCAGGGCGGCGGCGGTTACGGCGGGCAGCCCGTCAACCAGCCGGGCGGCTACGGCGGCTACCAGGGCGGTCCGCAGGGCGGCGGTTACGGCGGAGGCCAGGGCGGCTACCCGGGCAACCAGGGCGGCGGCTACGGCGGCCAGCCCGGCGGCCAGGGTTACCCCGGAGGCCAGGGCGCTGGCCAGCCCGGCGGGCAGGGCTACCCCGGCGGCCAGGGCGGCGGTTACCAGGGCGGCCACGGCGGGGGCTACCCGGGCGGCCAGGGCGGCGGGTACCAGGGCGGCTCGCACGGCGGCGGTCACCAGGGCGGCGCGCAGAGTGGCGGCTACGGGAACCCGGCGCCGGGTCAGGGCGGCTACGGAAATCAGGATCCCTACGGAAATCAGGGCGGATACCAGGGCGGCGCCCCGGGGCCCGGCTACGGCGCCGCTCCGGACGCCGGTTCCGGCGCGGGCGGCTATGGCGCTGGTCAGGGCGGTGGCGTTCCGGCCGGCCGCCCGGAACCCGCGCGCCCTCAGAAGGGTAAGCACCGCGGCGGCCCCGGCAACGGTCCGAACAAGAATGGCCCTGAACAGTCACGCCCGTCGCTCAGCGGCGACAGTTATCGCTAACCTCCGCATGTGGGACGTCATCGGTCGGACCCTCGTGGTCTCGCGCGCATTCTCCTCGCGGCCTTGGCCGTCGTGGCCGTTGTGGCGCTGCTCGTCGTCGGCGGCATCGCGCTGTTCAACGCGGTGAACACGGGGGACGACACCAAGCCCCGGCAGAGCGCCAGGACGTCGGCGTCCAACGGCGCGGGGCACTCCGGCCGGCCGACGGCGGACGCCTCGACGCCGCTGGTCATCAAGGTGGTCGGCCCCGCGACCGACGTCCTGGTGACGGTCGCGGGCTCCAACAAGGTGCTGGCTCAGGGCGTGCTCAACCCCGGCGACGGCCGCAAGATCGACGAGGCGCCGCTGAACGTGGTCGCCCAGGACGGCGGCGCCGTCCAGGTCACCATCTGCGGCAAGGTCCAGCCCCGCAAGCCGAGCGGCCAGCGGGGCACCTGGTTCGTCGACAAGTGCTGACGGCGGGCGACCGCTGACGGGCGGCCGCTGACGGGTGGGCGACCGGGGACGGCTCAGTCCAGGCCGAGGTCGGCGACCTCGTAGGGGTGGCGGTACTCCAGGCCCTCGGCGGCGATCCGCTCGGCCGCGCCGCGCTCCAGGATCGTGGCGACCGCGACGACCTCCGCGCCCGCCGCGCGCAGCGCCTCGACCGCGGTCATGACCGAGCCGCCGGTGGTGGAGGTGTCCTCGACCGCGAGGACGCGGCGTCCGGCGACGTCCGGGCCCTCGATGCGGCGCTGGAGCCCGTGCTGCTTGTCGGCCTTGCGGACGACGAAGGCGTCCAGCTTGCGGCCCCGCGCGGCGGCGGCGTGCAGCATCGCGGTCGCGACCGGGTCGGCGCCGAGCGTCAGGCCGCCCACCGCGTCGTACTCCAGGTCGGACGTGGCGTCCAGCATCACCCGGCCGACCAGCGGCGCGACCGCGCCGTCCAGGGTGACCCGGCGCAGGTCCACGTACCAGGACGCGCGTCGCCCGGACGACAGCACGAAGTCGCCGTGCACGACGGCCTTGGCCTTGATCTCTTCCAGCAGGTCATCACGATCGCTCACGGTGAGCACCTTATTGCCCCGCCCGCACCGGACCGGGCGACGGGGCTCCGGTCCGCCGCCTTGACCTGCGGGTCCATGATGGTGAGGTGAGTGTCACCCCGCCTGGCGCGCCGACGCCGTTCGCCCCGCCCGCTCCCGCCGAGACCGTCGTCTACCGGGGCGGTGTCCTCGTGGACGGCACGGGCGGCCCGCCCCGTCCGGGCACGAGCGTGGTGGTGTCCGGCGAGCGGATCGCGGAGGTCGCGCCGGACGCCTCGG
>NZ_JBFAOF010001020.1:0-2450 GCF_040675125.1 Spirillospora sp. NPDC049652
GGCGCGTCCGCGCGGGCCGCGCGGGGGCCGGGACCCGCCCGGACGGGACGTCTCCGGCCCCGGCGGCGGTTCGAGCGCCGCGGACCAGCGGCGGCGCCGGGTCAGGGCCCGGACGGCCGGCGCGGCGGCCAGCAGCAGGACGAGCAGCGTCCCGCCCGCGATCCACGGCGCGTAGCCGGGCCCGCGGTGGTGCTTCTTCGGGGGCGCGACCGGCGTCCCGCCGACGCCGGGCAGGTCGTTGCGGAAGCGCGGGCCCTTGGTCGGGCGTCCGCCCGGCCCGGTCGGCGAGGTCTGCTCGGGCTGCGGGGAGGACGAGCCCTCATCGCCGGTCCCGCCGCCGCCCGCCACGCGGGAGTAGGACGGCTCGGTCGCGGTGCCCTGGCCCGCCGCGCCGGCCGGGGTCGGCTCGAACCGCACCCAGCCCGCGCCGTCGAAGTACAGCTCGGGCCAGGCGTGCGCGTCGCGTCCGCGCACCTCCCACTGGCCCGCCGAGACCTCCCTGCCGGCCGTGTAGCCGACCGACACGCGCGCCGGGATGCCCAGCTCGCGCGCCATGACGGCCATCGCGGCGGCGAACTGCTCGCAGTAGCCGCGCTTGTCGGCGGTCAGGAAGTCGACCAGGTCCGAACCGTGCTCGGGGGTGCCGACGGTCAGGTCGTAGCGGAAGCCGCCGGTCCGGGTGAACCACGACTGGAGCCGCACGGCCGCGTCGTACGGCGTGCGCGCGCCCTTCACGACCTGGATGGAGAGCTTGCGCACCTTGTCCGGCACGGACTTGGGCAGGTAGGTGAACTCGGCCAGCATGTCGCTGCTGTACGTCCCGCCGGCCTGGAGGTCGGACGCGGACGGCAGCACGCGGCGGCTGGTCACGGTATAGCCGCGTCCGCCCACGCTGTCGCGCAGCGAGTAGACCATCAGGGACGGCGAGTGCACCCGCCAGTCGCCCTTGGCCTCGACCCGCACCGGCGCGTACGGCATCGGCAGGAACTGCAGGTCGCGCAGGTCCTTGCTCACCTTCACCCGGGTGGTGACCAGGCGGGACGGCGCGACCGTGAGGCCGGGCGGGGCGGGCAGCGACGCGTCGCCCACCTTGTCCTTGGAGCTGGAGGCGACGCTGTAGGTCCAGCGGTCCCCGTCGAACCGGTCGAGCGCGTAGAGCCGCAGGTAGTCGGGGCGTTCGGTGTCGTCGGTGCGGTAGGTCAGCACGACGCCGTCGTCGGTGTTGGTGAGCTGCCGGGACAGGCTGACCATCGGATCCGGCGTGGTGACGGTCCGGCTGCCCTCGCCGCCCGAGCCCGCCCCGCGGCCGCCGAACACCCCGCGCGGGTGGATGCCGGGGACCGCCATGGGCACCAGGACGGCGACGGCGACGGTGGCCGCGCCGATCCGGCGGCCGGTGGTGGCCAGCGTTGAGATGTCCGGGTTGTCCCGATCGGAGGCGGGCTCCTCGTGCCAGCGCGGCGAGAACACCACCCGTCCCCAGCCGCCGACGCTCTCCCGCGCGTCCGCCATCAGCAGCGCCAGGAACGCGGCGGCGCCGAGCCCGAACGCGAACCAGTTCACGCCGTGCTCGCGGATCGCGGCGGGCACGCTGTACATCGCCAGCAGCGGCAGCCCGGCGGGCGCGGCCCGGCGCAGCCGCACCGCGAGCAGGTCCACGATGGTCGCGATCGTCCCGACGCCGATCGCCACCAGCAGGTGGATGCCGCGCGCCTCCGGGACCGGGGCGGCGTACCGGTTGGCGGTGGCCGCGCCGTCGGCGGCCAGGTCGCCCAGAGCGCCCAGCGACGACGGCGTGGGGACGATCCCCAGCAGCGCCCGTCCGGACGTGAAGACCAGGGTGCAGTAGAGCAGCAGCGCCAGGGCCGGGCCGAGCGGGTCGAAGACCGCCGGGATCCGCAGCCGCCGTACCGCGACCGAGCCGAGCCCCGCCGCGATGACCGCGCCGAACGCGTGCCAGAACCACTGGCCGCCCATGAACAGCGGGTACAGCCCGATCGACCCGGCCAGCGTCGCCAGCCCGGCCATGACCGTCATCCGGATCCTCATGCCGCGCCTCCGCCGCCGTTCCCGCGCGCGTAGTCGATGTCGAAGCCGTCCGGTTCGGACACCACGCCCCAGGCGGCCGCGAGCTGCGCGGCCGTCCGGACCGTGACGACCCGCCAGCCCGCCGCCCGCAGCACCCGCGCCGCCTCGACCCCCGGCACCCCGCCCCCCGGCACCCCGGCCCCGGCGCCCACCGAGTCTCCGCCGTGCATCCCGCCCGCGCCACCCACGCCGTGGACACCGCCCGCGCCGTGGACACTGCCCGCGCCGTTCGCGTCGGCGGAAGCGTCGCCGTTCGAGCCGCCGCGCGGGGACGGGACGCGCGCGTCGGACGAGGCCGCCAACGCCTCCGGATCCACCAGCACGGCCACGCACGCCGTCGTCCCCCGCCGCACGGACGTGAC
>NZ_JBFAOF010001021.1:0-2441 GCF_040675125.1 Spirillospora sp. NPDC049652
TCCGATTCCGCAGTTCCCGCCCGCTTTCGCGGCCGTTCCCTGCGGCACTTCTATTCCACCAGATCCGGACCGATTCGCAAAATCGAGCCTTTCTGATGCCACCGGACATGCGGGCACGACGGATCGAATCCGCATGATCAGTGGTGGATGCGCACTCCAGGCCGGCCACCGCACAGCGGCGTCCTGCATCCCTCTAGGCGCGAGGAGGGACACTACCCGACGGTCGGGACGCCTGCAAACTCGGCTCTGGCGGGAGGGGAACGCGCCTCCCAGGCGGGGAAGTCGGCACCTGGTCAGGTGACCGGTGGCTCACTACGCTCGGAGGCGTCCGGACAGAACGAGATTCGGGTGGCGGCATGGGCGCTCCGCACGATGTGGCGATCATTGGCAGCGGGTTCGGCGGGATCGGGATGGCGATCCGGTTGCGCCTGGCCGGCGTCGACGACCTGGTGGTGCTGGAGAAGGCCGGCGGGCTCGGCGGGACGTGGCGGGACAACACGTACCCGGGGGCGGCGTGCGATGTCCCGTCCCACCTCTACTCGTTCTCGTTCGAGCGGAAGACGGACTGGACCCGCAGGTTCCCGCCGCAGGAGGAGATCCTCGAGTACCTGTGGCACTGCGCCCGCAAGTACGAGGTGCTCCCCCGGACCCGGTTCGGGACGGAGGTGACCGGCGCGGAGTGGGACGAGGCGGCGTCCGTCTGGCGGGTGTCCACGTCGGCGGGGACCGTCAGCGCGCGTGTGCTGGTCTCGGCGTGCGGGCAGCTCAACCGGCCGGTGCTTCCAGAGATCGAGGGACGCGAGTCGTTCGCGGGGGCGGCGTTCCACTCGTCCCGGTGGGATCGCGGTGCCGATCTCGCGGGGAAGCGCGTCGCGGTCATGGGGACGGGGGCCAGCGCGATCCAGATCGTCCCGGAGCTGGCGAAGGTGGCGGGGCGGCTGCACGTGTTCCAACGGTCCGCTCCGTACGTGATCACCAAGCCGGACCGGCCGTACCGGGCGTGGGAGCACGCCGTCCTGCGGACGGTGCCCGGGGCGTACTCGGTGAGCCGGGCGCGCGTCTACACGCAGTTCGAGTCGCGGGCGCTGGGGTTCGTGAAGTACCCGAAGCTGATGGGCGTGATGGCTCGGCGGTTCCGGAAGAGGCTGGAAGAGGAGGTCCGGGACGCGGAACTGGTGGAACGGCTGCGACCGGACTACCCGATGGGCTGCAAGCGGATCCTGCTGTCGGACGACTACTACCCCGCCCTCGTGAAGCCGCATGTCGAGCTCGTCACCGACCCGGTCGCGCGGATCACGCCGTCCGGTGTGGTGACGGCGGACGGCACGACGCGGGAGCTGGACGCGATCGTCTACGCCACGGGGTTCGCGTCCACCGAGTTCCTCGCGCCCATGAAGATCGTCGGACGGGGCGGGCGGGAGCTGGGCGAGGAGTGGCGGGAGGGCGGCGCGTCCGCCCACCTCGGCATCACGGTCAGCGGGTTCCCGAACCTGTTCCTGCTGTACGGGCCGTACACCAACCTGGGGCACAACTCCATCATCTACATGCTGGAGTCGCAGTTCCGGTACGTGGTCGGCTGCGTGGCGGCGATGCGGCGCGGGCGGCTGGACTGGATCGAGGTGCGGCCGGACGTCCAGGACGCGTTCGACCGGCGGATGCAGAGGATGCTGCGCGCGACCGTGTGGAACGGCGGCTGCCAGAGCTGGTACATGCGGGAGGACGGACGGATCGTCAACAACTGGCCGGGCTTCACGTTCGCGTACCGGCGCGCGACACGCCGACCGGACCCCCGCGACTTCCACCGGGGACGCGACCGCACCGGCCCGCAGCTCCGGAACCGCAGGGCCTAGGCTGTGTTTCACAGTGGCCTTAGCCCCGCGCGCGAACGCGTGACCTGCACGGTGCAGCGAAGCCGAAGGCGAGCGCAACCGGGCAGATCGCGAAGCGATGCCGCGTTCGCCCAGGCACGGTCACGTAGCGAGCCCCTGGGCGAGCGAAGTGGGCCGAGACTGCAATTAGTACAGCCTCTAGGCTCGGCGTATGCCGACTGCTCTGATCACTGGTGCCACCACGGGGCTGGGCGCCGCGTTCGCCCGCCGCCTGGCCGCCGACGGGTTCGACCTGGTCCTGCTCGCCCGGAACGCGGAGCGGCTGGCCGCGTCCGCGCGCGAGCTGCACGACGAGTACGGCGTCCGGGCCGAGGCGCTGCCCGCCGACCTGTCCACGGACGAGGGGATCGGCAGGGCGGAGGAGCGGCTGCGCGCGGGCGTGGACCTGCTGGTGAACAACGCGGGGTTCGGCAACCGGGGCGCGTTCCTGGACGTTCCGGTCGCCGACGAGCTGGTCATGTTGAAGGTGCACTGTGAGGCGGTGCTGCGGCTGACGCACGCGGCGCTGCCGGGGATGCTGGAGCGCGGGCGCGGCGGGGTCGTCAACGTGGC
>NZ_JBFAOF010001022.1:0-2440 GCF_040675125.1 Spirillospora sp. NPDC049652
GACAGGACGGCGGCGGCCTCGCGCTCGGCGGCGAGCAGGCGGGCGAGCTGGTCGGCCATGTGGTTGAACGCCTCGCCCGCCGCCCTCAGCTCCGCGGGTCCGGCGGGCCTGACGCGCGCCGCGAGGTCGCCGCGCGCGACGCGGGTGACGGCCTGGGCGAGGCGGTCGGCGGCCGCGACCACGCGGACGGCCAGCCGGTCGGCCATCGCGACCGACACCAGGACCAGCGCCAGCGCCACCAGGACGAGGATCAGCCAGGAGTTGATCACGCCCCGGTTGAACTCGGCGTCGGGGATGAACACCTCGACCACCGCGTACGCGCCGGACCTGAGCAGGACGGGGCGCAGCAGCAGGGTCCCGCCGCGCGCCGGCGTGGTGAACGAGCGGTGCAGCTGGCTCGCGCGCCTCAGGTCGGACGGGTCCGTGCGCGGAGCGCCGATGGGCGGCCCGGCGGGCGGGTACAGCGTCATGTGGCCGGCGGCCCCGGCGGACGTCGACCCCACCGCCTCCTTCAGGGCCGCCGGGTCGGCGGTGATCGTCAGCACCGGGACCAGCGACTCGGCCTGCTGCACGGCGGCGTTCAGGGCCCGGTCGCGGGCGATCTGGCCGTTCAGCAGACCGAGCGGCACGACGAACGACAGCGCGACCATCGTCGTCACGGCCACGGCGATCCGTGCCAGCGCCGCTCTCATCCGTTCCTCGCTCCACTCTGTACCATCACGTCATCCGCGGCCGGGGATCCGGCCTTTTCCCGAACCGTTCTCAAAACCGCCCCGCCGCCGGAAGCCTGGTGAGAAAAGCAATGCGACGTGTGCCCGTCCCTTTTCGATTCGCCGCGGTCTGGGTCGCCGTCACCGCCACCGGTATGGCGATCAGTTGGGCCGGAGTCGGGGACGCGCTGCGCGGAACGGTGATCGATTCCCCGAATCCGTCCCTCAGCGTTCCGGCCGAGGCCAAGGGGTCGCGGGTCCTTTCCCCGGCCGCCTCCGCGTCAGCACCGGGCGGCCCCGGATCCGCCTCGTCCCGTCCGGTCACCCCTCCGGCGCGGGGCCGGCCCTCGGCGTCCCGCACGCCGGCCAAGCGCCAGCCGGGTCCCGGCACGACGGCCGGCGAGCGGCTGAACACCTCGGTGGTGAAGTCGGGACGCGTGGTCTTCGCGCTGGGCGCCGACTCGGCCCGCCTGGTCAAGGCCACACCCGGCCCCGGCTTCCAGATGAAGGTCTGGCGGACGTCCACCTGGATCCGCGTCGACCTGACCGACGGGACGCACGGCTCGACCGTGATCGCGTCCTGGAACGACCATCCGCCCATCGTGCAGGTGAACGAGTTCTGATCCGCGCGGCCCCGGGGTTCAGTCCGCCGCTCCGGCCGAGGGCTCGATGAGCATGAGCCCCACGCCGCGCACCGTGTGCAGATAGTGCGGGGCCGCCGCGCTCTCGCCCAGTTTCCGGCGGAGCCATGACACGTGGACGTCGATGGTCTGGTCGTCTCCGAAAGACTGCTGCCACACTTCCGTCAGCAGTTCCCGGCGCCGCACCACGCGTCCGGCGTTCGCCGCGAGAAAGGCCAGCAGGTCGAACTCGCGGCGCGACAACTGCAGGGGCTTGCCGTCCAGGACGGCCTGCCTCCGGTCGACGTCGACCTTCAGCCCGCCGACGGTGATCGCCTCCTGCCGGGGGGTGGTGCGCATCCGCCGCAGCACCGCCTCCAGGCGGGCGTGCAGGTGCTCGGCGGAGAAGGGTTTGACCAGGTAGTCGTCGGCGCCGGACCGGAGCAGGCGGATGATCTCCCGCTCCCCGTCCCGGGCGGTGGCCACCACGACGGGCACGTCGGACACCGCCCGCAGCATCTTCAGGACCTCGGCGCCGTCCAGGTCGGGGAGCCCGAGATCGAGGACCACCACCTCCGGCGGGCAGGAGGTCACCAGGCGCAGGGCGTCCAGCGCCCGGCCGGCGCTGTTGACGGAATGCCCGAGCACGGTCAGCTCGCGGACGAGAGCCCTCCGGACGTGCTCATCGTCTTCGATCACCAAAACACTTGCCACGCGCCAACCCTAAACCCTCCGGATAGCGCGGGATCTACCGAAAACGCTCTCTCGCTACAAACCACGCGGAACACGACGCGGAGCGGGCGTCCCCGCCCGCTCCGAGACGTTGTCCTTAAGTCGCTCTTAAGTCGGCCCTGACGCGTTTCTAAGGGGGCTGCTCGTAACGTCACTGCCATTCAGCGCATTCTTCGGAGGCTCCCGCCGCACCCGGCACGGGTCCGGAGAAGAGCCACCACCCCACGCATGGCGCGCCGCGTTCACCGATCGTTTCCCTGGAGGCCGTCATCAACGTCAATTCGAGGCGTCCGGCAGCCGACGGCGCGAGTGTCGGAGAGCGGCCCTCGACGGCACCACCCGGTGCGCGCGGTCCGCGCCGCCCGCACCGGGTGGTGC
>NZ_JBFAOF010001023.1:0-2438 GCF_040675125.1 Spirillospora sp. NPDC049652
CGGGGTGTTCAGCCCCGCCGCGCGCCCGCGTAGTCGTTGGCGGCGTACCAGGAGCCGCGCCCGCCCGGCAGCAGGTCGAGCACCTGCCAGACCGGCGAGAGCGGGTCGATGCCGCGTTCGGGCAGGTCGTCGGAGACCGACGCCTGCATCGTGTACCGGTGCCGGACGCGGTCGCCGGCGCGGTCGTACACCGACACGCCGGGATGCTGCGCGCCGTCGGCGTTCTCGGCGCCCATGTCGCGGTTGAACGTGGAGTCGTGGCTGGACAGCAGGCGCAGGCCGTCCCAGCCGCGTCGCCTCCCCCAGTCGCGCAGCCTGGGCAGCGGCGCCTTGGCCACGACGGCGAAGCCGGTGTGCCGGGCGAGGTGGTGGGAGACGCCGTGGAAGCCGTCCACCCACATGGAGCACATCGGGCACGCCTCCTCGGCGTCCGGCGCGAACATCAGGTGGTAGAGGACGAGCGTGTCGTGCCCGTCGAACAGCTCGTCCATCGCCGTTTCGGTGACCGGACCGGCGGCGGACAGGTCGCGGGGGCCCTCGGCGAAGGTGTAGCGGGGCAGCACCGGGCCCGGCGGCAGGGCACGGCGGGCCGCGGCGACGCGTTCGGCGTGCGCGAGCAGCTCCTGTTCCTCCTTGAGCAGGGCGTCGCGCGCCGCGACGTACTCCGGATCGGCCCCCTCGGGCCACAGCCTCCTCGGCTCCATGCCGACGCTCATCGCGGGTCTCCCCTCGTCAGGACGGTCCGACGGAAGGAGGCTATACAAAGCTAAACCGACACGCCCGCCCTTCGGCACCGCAGCACCAGCCCGCTCGGCAGGTCGGCGGCCGGCCCGTCCGGACCGGGACGGGCCTCGGACAGCTCCACGAGCTCGAAGCCCGCGAGCCGCAGTTCGGTCGCGTAGCCTTCGAGCGTCCGGTGCCGCACGACCTCGCCACCCACCTTGCGCTCGCCCTCCTGGAAGTAGGCGGGCTCCTCGCCGTCGGCGGCGGCCGTCGCGACCGGGTGCGGGACGGCCAGCACGAGCCGTCCGCCGGGCCGCAGGTGGTGGTGGACGGTCCCCAGCAGCCGCGCCAGGTTCCGCGTCCGCTGCACCGCCATCCACGACGCGACGAGGTCGAACGTCCCGTCGGCGTGGCCGGACCAGCCGTCCAGCCCGGCCGCGGGCAGGGCCCGGTAGGCGGCCGCGCCGCCGTCCGCCGCCCATCCCGCCAGGGTCGCGCCGCCGAGCTCCAGCACCCGGACGCCCCGGGCCGGCCCGAGGAACGTCCGGAACACCGGGAACGCGGCGGCGCGGGGGTCCGCTGTCATCTGTCCACTCCCTCGTCTCGCGGCATCAGACGCGGGCGCCGAACAGCCCGCGGTTCAGCACCGGCTTGGCGACCTCCTGGAAGTCGATCTCCGGGTCCAGGTCGCGGATCGTCCCCTCGATGACCAGCAGCGACAGCAGCGGGAAGATCAGCTCGGACGCCGCGTGGATGCCGTGCCGGCGCTGCAGGTCGAACATCTCGGCGGCGAACGCGATCAGGCTGAACTCCCGCGCGGGCAGCCCGTGGCTGCGGTCGACCAGGTCGGCCATCCGGACGGTGAACGACTCCAGGTCGGCGTCCGGGCGGACGGCCGCCGCGCTCTCCACGACGATCTCGGCGCAGCGCCGCCCCCGTCCGGTCGCCATGTTCAGGAAGAACTCCGCGAACAGCCGGCGCAGCCGGTCCGACAGCTGCACGCTGAACCCCGCGTCCAGCACCACCACCTGCCCCGACCTGGTGAAGTACAGGTTGCCCGGGTGCATGTCGCAATGGACGAAGCCGGTGACGAACAGCATGTGGTAGACGGCGGTCAGCGCCGACCCGGCGAACCTGCGGCGCAGCGCGGGCGGGCAGGACGCGGCGGTGTCCAGTTCCAGGCCGGGGATGAACTCCATGACGATGCAGCGCGGGCGCGACGCGTCCGCGTGCACCTTCGGCACCCACACGCGCGGCACCGTCGACAGCGCGTCCCGCAGCCGGGCCAGGCTCTCGGCCTCGCGGGCGAAGTCGAGCTGGCCGAGCACCGCCGCGCACATGCCGTCCACGACCTCGGTGACCGGCACGCCCCGCAGCGGGCGCAGCCGCGCCGCGATCCGCGCTCCGCCGCGCAGCAGCGCCAGGTCGCGCCGCATGGCCCGCTCCACGCCGACCCGCCGCAGCTTCACCGCCACGCGCTCACCGGACGGCAGCGTCGCGGCGTACACGCAGGCCACGCTGCCGCTGGCGACCGGGCGCCCGTCCAGCCCGCCGAACGGCACCGCCCGCGGCGCGCCGTGCGTCCCGGACGCCCTCCGCGTACCGGACCCGTCCGACACGTCATGCGGACCAGAACCGCCGAACCCGGCGTGCGGACCGACCGCGCCAGGCTCGGCGTGCGCGCCGTACGCGGCGGCCAGTCCGCGCCGCGCCTG
>NZ_JBFAOF010001024.1:0-2437 GCF_040675125.1 Spirillospora sp. NPDC049652
CTCGCGGCCCGGCTGCGCCGCGCGCTGCCCGCCGCCGACCCCGCCGAGATCGACACCGCGTCCGAGGTGATGCTGCGGGTCGCGGTGTCGGTGCTGCTGATGCCGGGCGGCGGCATCCCGCTGAGTGACGAGTCCGACATCCGCGCTTTCGCCCGCGATCATCTCAGCCGGCTGCTGCCGGGTTAGGCTGCAACTCCGAATCTCGTTCTAGACGCCGGAGGCGCGGATGGAATCGGCGATCGTCGCGACCCGACAGGGCAAGGTCCGGGGCAGGGTCCTGGAGAACGGCGTCTCGGCCTACCTCGGCATCCCGTACGCCGCGCCGCCGTTCGGCGAGAACCGCTTCCGCGAGCCGCGCCCGCCGCGTCCCTGGGACGGCGTCCGCGACGCCGCCGAGTACGGCGCGACCGTCCCCAAACCCCGCTACCCGAGGCCGTTCGACCGGCTCCTCCCCGACCCCGACGTCCCGGGCGAGGACTGCCTCAACCTCAACGTCTGGACGCCCGATCCCGGCCAGGCGGGCCTGCCCGTCATGGTCTGGATCCACGGCGGCGCGTTCCGCAACGGCTCCGGCGCGGTGCCGGTCTACTCGGGCGCGAACTTCGCCCGCGACGGCGTCGTCTTCGTCACCCTCAACTACCGCCTCGGCGTCGAGGGCTTCGCGCACTTCCCGGACGCGCCGTCCAACCGCGGCCTGCGCGACCAGATCCTCGCCCTCACCTGGGTCCGCGACAACATCGCCGCGTTCGGCGGTGACCCGGGCAACGTCACGGTCTTCGGCGAGTCCGCGGGCGCGATGAGCGTCACCACCTTGCTCTCCCTGGACCTCGGCCTCTTCCGCCGCGCCGCCGCCCAGAGCGGTGGCGGCAACGTCGCCCAGACGCCCGAGGACGCCGCGCTCATCACCGCCGAGACCGCCGCCCGCCTGGGCGTCGAACCCACGGCCGCCGCGTTCGCCGAGCTCCCGCCGTCCCGGATCATCCCGGTCCAGGCGGCCGTCGCCGCCGAGGTCTCCATGCTCCCCGACCCCGGCCGCTGGGGCGTCACGACCGCGCGCACCGCGATGTCCCACGTCCCCGTCCTGGACGGCGACCTGCTGGCCCGCCGCCCCGAGGACGCCATCGCGGACGGCGCGGGCGCCGACACGGACCTGCTCATCGGCTACAACGCCGAGGAGTTCCGCCTCTTCCTCATGCCGAACGGCCTGGCCGGGCTCATCACCGACGACATCATGCGGCCCATGGCGTCCGCGATGGGCGTCCCCGAGGGCGTCATCGACGCCCACCGCGGCCTGCACGAGAGCCCCGGCGAGCTCCTCGCGGCCGTCATCTCCGAGTCCCTCTTCCGCATCCCGGCGATCCGCGTCGCCGAGAAGCACCGTGCGCGCACGTGGATGTACGAGTTCGCGTGGCGGAGCCCGGTGCACGACCTGGGCGCGTGCCACGCCCTGGAACTGGGCTTCGTCTTCGACAACCTTCACGTCTCCGGCACCGACGGGCTCGCGGGCCCGAACCCGCCGCAGCCCCTCGCCGACACCATGCACAAGGCGTGGGTCGACTTCGCCGTGGACGGTGCTCCGGGCTGGCCCCGGTACACCCCCGGGACCCGGCAGACCCGCCGCTTCGGCGACGCCCGAAATCCTTTGGTCAGCGCACCCGGCGAGGCCCTCCGCCGCCTCTGGGACGCATAAATCGGCGCGCGTTCCAGTGCCCGGCTGTGGCAGGGTCGCCCGGTGATCAGTCTGACGCCGGTGACCCTGGACGGGGACGAGCTCGCCGAGGTGCACGCGGTCTTCGCGTCCAACCCCGCCTACTGGCGGTACAGCGGCGATCTCGACCCGGGAGCGGTGACCCCCGAGGCGGTCGAGGCGCTGGTGCGCGGTGAACTCGGCCAGGACGGCCACGAGGTGCTCGCCGCGCGGGACGAGTCCGGCGTGCTCGTCGGCTACGTCGAGATACTGCTACGGCACCCCCGCGACAAGGCCCCCTGGATCGGCTTCCTGATGGTGCACGGGGAGCGGCGCGGCCAAGGCCTCGGCCGCGCCGTCGCGGACGCGGCCGAGGCCCGGCTCCGCGACCGCGGCGACACGACGGTCTGGCTCGGCGTCCTGGAGACCAACACCGAGGCGTTCGGCTTCTGGACGGCCCTCGGCTACGAGGAGGCCGACCGCCGACCGGACGTGGCCAAGGGCCGCCCGACCATCGTCATGCGCAAGTCGCTCATCTGACCGGACCCGAGCCCGGCGTCAGCGGACCGCCGCCCGAGAGGTCAGCCGACCGCCGTCGAGAGGGAGGTCTCCCGCCAGGCTTCCAGTTCCTCGGTGACCCGGGCCAGCTTGGACTCCAGCAGGGTGACGCAGTCCTCGCCGAGCGGGACGCGGACGGGCGGGACGGGCGCGGCGACGAGCTCGACGATCGCGGCGGCGGCCTTGGCCGGG
>NZ_JBFAOF010001025.1:0-2435 GCF_040675125.1 Spirillospora sp. NPDC049652
CACGGCCGGGCCGCGGGCCAGCGCGGCGGCGACCGCGCGGGCCGCGGCGGCGTGCCCGTCCGGGTCGCGCGCGGCGAACGCCAGGTCGTCCATCTCGCGCTGCAGCACCCGGATGCCGAGCCGCTCGGCGAACGGGACGAGCAGCTCGTGCGAGGCCGTGGCGATCCGGATCCGCTTCTCCGGCGACTGGAAGCCGAGCGTCCGCAGGTTGTGCAGCCGGTCCGCCAGCTTGATCACCAGCACCCGCAGGTCCGCCGCGGCGGCGAGCACGATCTTGCGGAACGTCTCGGCCTCGGCGCGGGCGCCCCACCGCCCGCCGTCCAGCTTGGTCACCCCGTCCACCAGGACCGCGACCTCCTCGCCGAAGTCGGCGCGCAGCTCGCCGAGCGTGTAAGGGGTGTCCTCGACGGTGTCGTGCAGCAGGGCGGCGACGAGCGTGGCGGTGTCCATGCCCATCCCGGCGAGGATGGTGGCGACCGCGAGCGGATGGGTGATGAAGGGGGCGCCGGACTTGCGGAGCTGGCCCCGGTGCAGCCGCTCGGCGACCCGGTAGCCGCGGACGATCTCGCGCTCGTCGCGGCCGGGGCAGACCGAGCGGTACTGGGCGAGCAGCGGGGCGAGCGCCGGGTCGCACGGCCCGCCCGCGACGCGGTCCCCCCGGACGCGCGGCGCCGCGGCGCGCGGCGGACGCCCGCGCGCGCCGGATGTGTGCTGGTGGGGCGCGCGTTCCCGCACGCCGAGGACTCTCATCGTCCACCCGCCTGACACCTGCCCGTGGCGTGGATGCTACGGGGTGTAACTGGCATTATGCGTGAGCCGCCGAGGGCCGCGCGAGAGGGGGCGGCCGTCCGGACGGCCGGACGGACGGGACCGGATGTCTGGCGACCGCGCGGTCATTTCGCGATGTGGGTCATTGGCGAATGGGCGGCCGCGGGCAAGAGTAATTGACGCGTTCTGTGTCGCACCGTAAAGCCGATCTCGTCCTGTGCGGGTCGGCGTCGCATTGGCCGTCGCGGGACGCGGCGGTGTCTCCGGAGCGTTCCGGAAGATGGGCGGCGACCTGCCCGCGGGCGCGGACGGAGGGAGGCCGAGCAGGTGATCCGCACCGGCGGCGGCGCTCGGTTCCGTTGGCGGGACGCCGGTTCCGGCGCCTGGAATTCTCGGCCGGAGTAGCGGCGGGTGGCCTTTCGAGAACGCGATGTTTGTGGGTCCGCGAACGCAGGTGAGGGCATTTCGCGGCGGTTCGCTGAAGGCCGTCCGCCGGTCGTGGAGCACGTCGTGTTCGGGGCCGGACCGGGCCGCGCCGGGCCGCGGAAAGGTGCCCGCTTCCGGCCATCGCGGGACGCGGCGGCGGATTCCGTGCCCGCGTTCCGCCCCTGCCGTGCGCCCTGCCGTGGGCGTCGGGTCTTCCTTCCGTCAAGGGACGGTCCAGAGTCCCCCTGGAGTGCGCGCGAGGGCGTGACCCCGGGTGTGTCGGCCGGGAGGTCGCGCGGTCACCGACCGTAGTGTTGCGGCTCATCGCGGCCCCCTCCTGCGGAAGGGCGAGCCGCGCTTCGCAACGGATGTGACGAGCCAGGGTGTTCGAGCCGCGCCGGCCTCGAGGGTCGGGCCGGGCGCGGAACGGCGGGGGGCAGTGCATGGCGGCTGAGGTGGATCCGGGTGGCGTGTTCGGGACGGGGGCGGGAGACCGGCCCCGCCCGCGGGAGGCGGAGGTCCTCGGGGTCGGCCCGTTCGGGCGGCCCGCACCGCACCTGGCCGCCGCGGTCTGCCGGGCCGGCGGCCTGGGCGTCCTCGACCTCGGCACCGACCGGTCCGCCGCGCTGGCCGCGCTCGCCGACCTGACCCGCTGGTGGCGGGGCGGGTTCGGGGTGCGGGTCCAGGCCGGGTGCGGGGTGCGCCCGGACGAGCTGCCCGGGCAGGCCCACACCGTCCTGCTGGACGCGGTGTCCGTCGAGGAGACCATCGGGTACACGCGCGGGCGCAGGCTCCTGGTGGAGGTCGTGGACCCGGCCGAGGCGTCCGCCGCGCGCGCCGCCGGCGCCGACGGCCTGATCGCGCGCGGCTGCGAGGCGGGCGGACGGGTCGGCGACCTGACCACGTTCGTGCTGCTCCAGCACCTGCTGGGGGACCCGCAGGCCGCCCTCCCGGTGTTCGCGGCGGGCGGGATCGGCCCGCACACGGCCGCCGCGGCGGTCGCGGGCGGCGCGGCGGGCGTCGTCCTGGACGTCCAGCTCGCGCTGGTCCGCGAGGGCGAGCTGCCGTGCGACGTCGCGGACGCGCTGCGCGCGATGGACGGCAGCGAGACCCGCGTCACCGGCGGCCACCGGATCTTCGCGCGCCCGGACCTGCCCGACTTCGACCTGGCCGGGCTCGCCCCGGCCGAGGCGAACGCGCGGCTCGGCGCGTCCGGGCTGCACGTCAAGGCGCTGCCGGTG
>NZ_JBFAOF010001026.1:0-2430 GCF_040675125.1 Spirillospora sp. NPDC049652
GCCGGAGCGCTGCGCGACGACGCCGATGAGGCGGCGCACGCGGTCGGGACGGCGCAGCACGTCCACGCCCTCGATCTCGGCGGTGCCCCGGTCGGGGCGGGTGAGGGTGGTGAGGATCTTGACGGCGGTGGACTTGCCCGCGCCGTTGGGGCCGAGCAGGCCGAAGACGGCGCCGCGCTCGACGGTGACGTCCAGGCCGTCCAGGGCGCGGACGCCGCCCTTGACGCCGCGGACGGCGTAGGTCTTTCCGAGGTCGTGCGCGCGCACGGCGCACGGGTCGGTGGTCATGGGACTCTCCCGTTCATGGGATCGGTGACGTGCCGATCCGGCGGCGGAGAGTCCGGCTAACCTTGTGGTGTCACCCAGGTCGCTGGCTCCGTTGCCGCGGATCGGCGTTCTGGTCTCGGGGCCCCGGCCCGGTGTTGCCGCACCGGCCGGGGCCCTCGACGTGTCGGGCCGCCGGGGACAGCGGCCTACAGGGGCGTGGTCAGTCGGCCTCCTCGGTCGGGTCGGGGCGGTCGGAGGGGTCGGCGGACGACAGGCGCTCCTGCTCGTGGAGCCAGTCGATCTCCTCGGGGACCTCGCCGGTCTCCTGGAAGCGGGCCCATTCGGCGAGGCCGGGCATGGTGCCGTCCTCGAGCCGGGCCAGCAGCGCCCGCACCCAGCCGATCTGGGCGGCGCTCAGGGTCCGGTGGTAGTCGGCCTCGATGATCAGCAGCTCCGGGAGCCAGGCACGGGCCTCGGCGAGCTGCCGGTCCTGCTCGGCAAGCTGGGCCTCCAGCGTCTCCAGGCGACGGCGCAGCAGGTCGGTGAACTCGCGCGGGTGCAGGAGGGCGACGTCGGAGAGCGCGGCCTCGAAGCGCGAGTACTCGCGTTCGGGGACGGCGACCAGCTCGCGCAGCCAGTCGGCGAGCTCGGCGCGGCCCTCGGGGGTGATCGCGTAGACCGTCCGGTCCGGCTGGTTGCCCTGCCGGACGGTGCCGGTCGCCTTGATCATCCCGTGCTTCTCCAGGTTGCGCACGACCGTGTAGAAGGACCCCCAGTTGATCTTCACGGCGGCGTCCTTGCCGCGCCGCCGCAGCGTGGAGGCGACCTCGTAGGGGTACATCGGGCGCTCGCTGAGGGTGCTCAGCACCGGCAGTGCCAGCAGGTTGCCGACCTTGCGCCGCTTCGCCACCGAACCGCCTCCGCTCACGGGCCGATGCCGCCGGCCCTGCACCACTCGCACGCGAGTACTCGCGGACGAGTACTCGCCCACGAGCATACGCCTCGCCGGGGCGCCGTCCACCCGTTCCGGAAAGGTCCGCCGGTTCCGGTCACCCCTATCGGCGACCGCCGGATGCCCGCTTCGCGCCGTCCGATTTGCCCCCTCCTGCGACCGGCGCCCGCGGTCGGCGCCTCCCGTCGCTTATACCGATCGGTATGTCTCCTCTCTGAAGCGTTCCATCGTTGAGGGTTTCCCGCCCTTTCGGAAGCGTACGGATTCGCTCCGGGATAACACTTTCAGAGCGTTATCTGACGCGTACGGTCGAGGCTCCGAACACGCACTCACAAAAGGGGGCGCGGTGGGCATCAACGGCTGCATGGAGCAGATCATGACGATTCCGGGGGCGCGCGGCGCGACCCTGGTCGACTGCTCCACCGGCCTGGCGGTGGCCGCCTCCGGCGGCGCCGGGGCGCTCGACCCGCACGAGGACGCGGCGGGCACCACCGACGTGGTCCGGGCGGCGCTGGCCAGCCCGGCGCTCAGCGCCTCGCCGGCCGGTGACGACATCCACGAGATCATCGTCTCCGCGACGTTCGGGTACCACCTGCTCGTCTGCGTCGGCCGGACGTTCGACATCCAGCTCTTCCTCCACGTCGTCCTCGACCGGGACACCGGGAATCTGGCACTGGCACGGCTGCGGGTCCGGGAAATCGTCGACCTGCTCGCGGAGGACCGCGATGACATCTGAGTTCCCCGGCGCGCGACCGGCCGGGACTCCGGGGAATTCGCGGGCCGCTTTCCCGGTACGAGGGGAATCCGCCGCCGCCGGTACCGGAAGGGCGGAGCCGCCGCCTCCGCCTTCGTCCACGCCCCCGTCCGCGCCTTCCTCCGGGCCGTCTGCCCAGGGCGGGCAGGCGTCCTCCGGCGGGTCCGCCGCCGCGCCGGCGGCCGAGGAGGGCGCCGCCGGGCTGGCGGAGCTGCTGCTGCGCCTGGAACGGGAGCGCCGCTCGGGCGAGGTCGGCTGCGGCATGGAGGGGCGCGTCCTGCTGTCGGAGGGGCTGGTGTGCCGGGCCGAGTCACGCCGCGCCACACCCCTGGCCATGCTCCGCACGGCCGACGGGCCCGTCGAGGAGCAGCCGTGGTGGCCCGGCAACGGCGGAGCGCCCGACGACCCGGCCGCCGGACCGGACGAGGCGTCCCCGCTGAAGGTCTACGCGCTGGCG
>NZ_JBFAOF010001027.1:0-2430 GCF_040675125.1 Spirillospora sp. NPDC049652
AGCGCGGCGACGTCGAGCGGGCCGAGGCGAGGGCGCGGGAGGTGCTGGGGCCCTCGGGTCCCGGGGGCCGGGGCAGCGCGGCGGGCTCGGCGCGGGCCTGGTGGAGGTGCCGCCCGTCCCCTACCGGGACCCGGCCGACGCGATCATGGAGAACCCGGAGGTCCCGGAGAACCGCCGGTTCTGCAGCCGCTGCGACGAGCCGGTCGGCCGGTCCCGCGAGGGCAAGCCCGGCCGGACCGAGGGGTTCTGCCGCAACTGCGGTCACCCGTTCTCGTTCACGCCGAAGCTGAAGCCCGGCGACACGCTCGGCGACCAGTACGAGGTGCTCGGCTGCCTCGCGCACGGCGGGCTCGGCTGGATCTACCTGGCCCGCGACCACAACGTGTCGGGGCGCTGGGTCGTCCTGAAGGGCCTGCTCGACGTCGGGGACAGCGACGCGATGGCGGCGGCGACGGCCGAGCGGGCGTTCCTCGCCGAGGTCGAGCACCCCAACATCGTCAAGATCTTCAACTTCGTCCGGCACGGCGGCTCCGGCTACATCGTCATGGAGTACGTCGGCGGACGCTCGCTGAAGGACATCCTGCTGAGCCGCCGCCAGGAGGCCGGCGAGGACGCGGCGCTGCCGCTGCCGCAGGTGATCGCCTACGGCCTGGAGGTGCTGAGCGCGCTCGGCTACCTGCACAACGTCGGGCTGCTGTACTGCGACTTCAAGCCCGACAACGCGATCCAGAGCGAGGAACAGCTCAAGCTCATCGACCTGGGTGGGGTGCGGCGCTCGTTCGACTCCGGCAGCCCGATCTTCGGGACGCCCGGCTACCAGGCCCCCGAGATCGCCGCGCGCGGCCCGTCGGTGCCGTCCGACCTGTACACCGTCGGGCGGACCCTGGCGGTGCTGAGCTTCCCGTTCCGCGGCTACACCAAGAAGCACCTGCGCAGCCTGCCGCCGCGCGAGGAGGTCCCGCTCTTCCAGCGGAACGAGTCCTACCACCGGCTGCTGCGGCGCGCCTGCCACGGCGACCCGGCCCGCCGGTTCCAGAGCGCCGCCGAGATGGCCGAGCAGCTCACCGGGGTGCTGCGCGAGGTGCTGTCGGCCGAGGGGAAGCCGGTGCCGCCCGCGCCGTCCCCGCTGTTCGGGCCGGAGCAGAACGCGGCGGGCGCCGAGGCCGCCGACATCGAGGACGAGCTGGAGGGCGAGGCGCCGATCCTGCGGCCGCTGACGCCGGAGGTGGCGGCCGGGGCGCTGCCCGTCCCGCTGGTCGCGGCGGACGACCCGGCCGCCGGGTTCCTCGCCGGGCTGACCGCCCGGGACCCGGGCGACCTGGCGGCGGCGCTGTCCGGCGCGCCGTCCGCGTCGCCGGAGGTGCGGCTCGCGCTCGCCCGCGTCTCGATCGAGCTGGGCGACCTGCCCGCCGCCGACGAGATCATCACGGCGTTCGGCGCGGACCACGAGGACGACTGGCGCGCCGACTGGTACCGGGCCGTCCGCGACCTGGCGGGCGGACGGCCCGGGATGGCCGCCGCGACCTTCGACGACCTGTACGACCTCATGCCGGGCGAGCTCGCGCCGAAGCTCGCGCTGGCGTTCTGCGCCGAGCTCCAGGGCGACACCGGCACGGCCGCCGCCCACTACGAGACCGTCTGGCGCACCGACCCCACCTATGTCAGCGCCGCGTTCGGCCTGGCCAGGACGCGGCTGGCGGGCGGCGACCGGAGCGGCGCGCGGGCCGTGCTGGACTCGGTGCCCCGGGTGTCCAGCTACTACGTGTCGGCGCAGCTCGCGGCCGTCGCGACGACCGTCCGGGGCCGTCCGCCGGGCGAGTTCGACCCCGGGACGCTGATCGCCACCGGCCGCCGCCTGACCGGCCTGAACCTGGACACCGAGCGCCGCGACCGGTTCACCGCCGAGGTGCTGGAGGCGGCCCTCGCCTGGCTCCGCGCCGGCGGCGACCCGCAGGGCGCCGGGCAGCTCCTCGGGACGGCGCTGGACGAGCACGACCTGCGGCTCAAGCTGGAGAGCGTCTACCGGCACCTGGCCAAGCTCGCCGACCGGCCGGACGTCCGGCACGCCATGGTCCGCCGTGCCAACGCCGTCCGCCCGAGGACACTGCTGTGACCGCCTCCGCGTCCGCCTCCGCTTTCGACGCCGCACGCCCGTGCCCCGGGTGCGGCGACGTCGTCCACGTCGGCGACCAGTTCTGCGAGACCTGCGGCCGCCCCCGTCCGGGCGTCGCGCCCCCGCCCACCACCGAACGCCCGCCCACCATCGAGCGTCCGCCTGCCGCCGGACGCCCGCCCGAGGCGGCGCGCTGTGTGGACTGCGGGGCGGCGGCCATCGAGGCGGACGGCTACTGCGGCCGCTGCGGCCTGCGGCAGCCGACCGGGCGCGAGCACCTGGAGGAGACCCTCACCGGCGCGGGCCATTTTCTCAGG
>NZ_JBFAOF010001028.1:0-2417 GCF_040675125.1 Spirillospora sp. NPDC049652
CCGCGGGGGGGGGGCACACCCGGAGGGACGCGCTGCGCGTAACGGGCCGGACCGGGCTGGCGGCGGGGGCCGGGCAGGCGGGGCGGGGCGGGCAGGCGGGGCGGGGCGGGCAGGCGGTGCGGGGCGGGGGGTCACTCGCGGGCGGCGGCCAGGGTGACGGGGGCGGGACGGGTCGCCGAGCGGGTGGTGAGGACGCTGGTCAGGCCGGAGATCACGAACGCGCCCAGCACCAGCAGCAGGATCAGCGTCCACGGGATGGCGAGGATCTCCGTCCCGGACGGCCCGAACAGGAACCCGCCGAGCGCGGCGAACGCGACCAGCAGCCCGAGGCCGACCCCGATCAACGTCACCCCGGACGCCTCCAGCAGCGCGGCCTGGACGACCTGGCGGCGCGACAGCCCGGTCAGCCGCGCGACGGCGAACTCGCGGCGGCGCTCGGTCCCGGCGATGACCATGGCGTTGACGATCGCGACGATCGCGTAGACGGCGGACAGGCCCATCAGGACCATCATCACGCTGTCGTTCTCCTTCATCTGCCGGGCGACGCGCGCGTCCGCCCAGGCGGAGACGGTCTCGACCTTGCCGATCCGCAGGTCCCGCAGCCGGTTCGCGACGTCCGCCGGGTCCGCGCCGGGCGCGACCTTGACGGTCGTCTCGGCCTCCGCCCCGGCGAGCATGTCCGGCGGGAGCAGCGTGCGCGGGACGAAGAACGCGTCGGCGTTGTTCTCCAGGGTCGCGGGCAGCCGCGCGACGACCTTGAGCTTCACCTTCTTGCCGCGGACCTCGGCGACGGCGGTCGTCCCGGTCCGGATGCCCTCCTCGGCCGAGCCGGGGCCCGCCATCGCGGTCCTCCCCCGCAGCTCGCCGAACGTCCCGGCGACCGGCTTCAGCGTGTGCGTGGCCTGGTAGGCGACCGGGTCGATGGCGATGATCCCGGACCTGACCTTCTTCTTCTGCCGCCGGCCGTCCTCGCTGCCGGAGACCGTGAGCACGATGTCGGCGACCGTGGCCGTGGACGCCGTCCCGACGCCCGGCACCGACGCGATCTTCGCGGCGTCCGCGCCGGTGGACGTCACCACGTACTCGCCCGCGATCCTGCGCTTGACGTCCGCGCCACCCGCCTTGGCCTGCGTGCCGAGCATCGCCATCAGCCCGATGACCAGCGCGGTCAGCACGATCATCGGCGCGGCGGTCGCGGCGGCGCGGCGCTTGCCGTCCCGCAGGTTGGCCTGGGCGAGCTCGGCGAGCGGCCCGAACCGGGTGAACGGCCGCAGCAGGTGCCCGGCCAGCGGGACGACCAGGGGGCTCAGCGAGCTCAGCCCGATCGCCCCGGCGAAGGACACGCCCATCGCGATCAGCATCGCGCCGAGGAAGTCCGCCTCGCCCTCGGCCGACACCATGAGGGCGGTCAGGGCGAGCATGGTCACGCCCCAGATCCACCGGCCGAGGGTCATGACCCGCGCGGCGGCCCCGATGTCGCGCAGCGCCTCCAGCGGCCGGACCCGCGCCGCCCGGATCGTCGCGGCGACCGAGCCGAGCAGCGCCATGCCGACGCCCGCGCTCACCGACCCGATCAGCACGGCGTTGTCCCAGACCGGCGCGAACGAGCCGGGCAGGATGCCGGTCGAGGTCAGCAGGTACGCCTGGGCCCACATCAGCGGGACCCCGAACACGATCCCGCCCGCCGAGCCGAGCAGCCCGAGCAGCACCGCCTCACCGAACAGCAGCGTCACCACCTGCGGGCGGCTGCCGCCGAGCGTGCGCAGCAGCGCCAGGTCGGCGCGGCGCTGCGCGACGGTGAACGCGAAGGTCGAGCCGACGATGAACACCGCGAGGAAGCACGCCAGCATCGCCGTCATGCCGAGCAGCGACCCGGCCCCCTCGTAGGCGTCCCGGAGCCGCTCGGCCTCGCGCGGCGACGTCCCGGCCGGGATGTCCGGGTTCTCGGCCCCGAGCGACACCATGACCGACGCCTGGACGAGCCCGACCCCGAACACCACGGTCAGCAGCGCGCCCGCGAACAGCGTCCAGCGCTCGCGGAAGGTGCTCCACGACATCCGCCACACCGGTCAGCCCTCCAGCGTCGCGAGCCGGTCGGCGACGTCGCGGGCGGACGCCCCGATGAGGCGGTCCACGAGGCGTCCGTCGCGCAGGAAGACCACGGCGTCGGCGGCCGCGGCGGCGACCGGGTCGTGGGTGACCATGACGACGCACTGCGGCGCGCCTTCGCCGCCGGGGCCCTGGCCGCCTCCGTTCCCGGTGCCCTGGCCCCCGCCGTCCCCGGCGCGCTGACCCCCGCCGTCCCCGGCGACGAGGCGGCGCATCAGGTCCAGGACGGTGCGGGCGGAGCGGGAGTCGAGCGCGCCGGTCGGCTCGTCGGCGAACAGCACCGCCGGACGGGTCACCAGGGCGCGGGC
>NZ_JBFAOF010001029.1:0-2415 GCF_040675125.1 Spirillospora sp. NPDC049652
GGACGACTGGGCCTCGCCGGACGACTGGGCCTCGCCGGACGACTGGGCCTCGCCGGACGGCTGGGCCTCGCCGGACGGCTGGGACTGAGGCGGCGGCTGGGACGGGCCGGGCGGGGAGGAGTGGCGGGCCAGGTGGTCGTCGAGGAGCCCGAGGGCCTGCCTGACCGGACGGGTGTCGATGTGCACCGCGCCGTCCTGGGGGGTGTCCCCCTGCGCCGAGAGGCGGAGCGGAAACGGGTTCTCGTCCAGCGGCGGCACTCGTCCCTCATTCACCGCACTCACCCCCGTGGTATCTGGTCGTCGATGAACCGGGAGAGTTCATGCTCGGTGACCTCCCCGCCGGAACCTGCGCGCCCCTGTTCACGATAGAACAGGTAAAGCAGCTTTTGAACTGTCCCGACCGGAAAGGAGCGGTCAACGCCGAAGCGACCATCGGTGGCATTGGGCGCCAATTTACGAAATCCTCCCCCGCCCCCCGATGTTCGCCTTTCGACCAGCCGGCGGGTTTCCCCGGCCAGCATCATCCCGGTCTCCAGCACCATCCACTTGGCCACCTCGAACTGGGCCCACTCCTCGCTGTCCTCCGGGATCTCCAGGCCCTCGGCCGAGCACTCCACGAAGATCAGGAACCCGCGGTTCACGCCCGCCCAGTACCGCCGGATCTCGTCCACCGTCGCGACCGGCGGGGTCACCAGCACGACCGAGGCGTGCGGCTTCAGCCAGTCGCCGGCGGACGCCGTCCAGTGGCCGAGATCGACGTCGTCGGGGACCGCGCCCGGAGGGGCGTACGGAGTCCCGAAGAACCCGCCGCTGTCCGCCAGGCGGGCGGCGAGCGTCCGCCCGACGCCGGTCACCCGCTGGGCGCCCGACTGGGCGGACTGCCGGATCCTGTCGCTGAGGTCGACGCGCAGGACGTTCTCCTCGGCGGGCCGTCCGGGCCGGGTCTTCCCGAGCTCGGCGAGGGCGTGGGACATGCAGCGGTTGCGCAGCGAGGTCTTCCCCGAGTGGCTCGGACCCTTCAGGACGACCAGCAGCCCGCAGTCGCGCAGCCTGCGGAGACCGTCGAAGCGCTCCTGGAAGCGCCGGAAGTTGGCCTCCGAGCCCCCGACGTCCACATGGCACGGATCGCCGTCGTGGGTGTCGCAGTTCAGCGGCGGCGCCGGGGTCTGGGGGTCCTCGGGGAGCGCGAAGGGGTTGGACCCGCACCCGCCGGAACCGCTCACGTCCGCCCCTTGCGGCGCGGCAGCCCGGGAAGGGGCGGGCGCTCCAGGGCTCCGGCGGCCCTGAACAGCTCGCTCGTGATCGCCTTCAGCTCCCTCCTCGCCTCGGCGTCCGGGATGTCCTCTGCCCTGATCTTCGCGTCGAGCTCGCCCACCTTTTCCTCGATGCCTTGGAGAAGGTCCCGCGAACGGCTTCGGCCCTGTTCGCGCAGCAGGGTTTCCGACAGTTTCCGCACAGGCTGCGCCATCTCTCGCGACTCTTCATGAGCGCCCTTCGGCGTGCCTTGCGCGTTCAATACCGCGGTCACCGCACTGTTATAGGAACCGGTCGCCTCGCGCAGTTCTTTCGCGCGCTCCTTGAGGTCCGACTTCCGGGTGGTGTAAGTGGTCGCCAGCAGGGTCGCCAGGGCGCCGAGAAAGGCGGAGGACCACGTGTTGACCATTGTCCCCAGGCCGCTGAAGCCGGTCCCCCGGTCAGGGGACTTCGGCAGCTTGCGCAGCATCACCAGGGACGCGCACGCCCGTTCGAAATCGGCGCGCCGCTTTCCGTCCCGCCATTCGGTGACGCTCACCGGCCCGGCCTGTCCGGACGGGACGATCCGCCCGCCGGACTTCGCCTTCCCCAATCCGAGGTCCTCGGCCGCCTGGACGAGGTTGGAGCTGTTGTCGTCGCGCAGGCAGTAGACCGTGCGGGCATCGGCGGCGGCATCCGAATTCGCCGACGGCGAGGGGGTCGGGGAGGGCGACGGCGAAGGGGGCCGTGAAGGGCCGGGCGGTGTCGAAGGCGACGGCGTCGCGAGGGCGAGAGGGGCGGCCCACAACGCAGCTCCGAACAGGACGGAGGAAAGGACGGAAACGAAAGCCACCCGTCCCGAACCCTCCACCTGCGTCCCCCTACGGAAGTCCTCTCGTCCGTGCTCCGGACCACGGCGAACCAGTATCCCCACCTGATCTCGGCCGTGCCCAGTGCCCGAACCGCCACGACCGGTTCCGGCCGCCGTTCCGCGAACGGCCGGAACCCCTGGCGTTCCCGAAGGCGGGCCGGGAGCGGCAGGGGTTCCGGAGGCGGTGCGGTGACGGCTGAGGACTCCGTCACCCGATTACTTGAGCACTTCGGGATTGGCGCAGTGCAGCAGCGGCACGCCGTCGAGGTGGCGGGCCACGTCCTTGGCGAGGATGGCGGCGGCGTTCACGG
>NZ_JBFAOF010001030.1:0-2415 GCF_040675125.1 Spirillospora sp. NPDC049652
GCCTGGTGCATCCGCGTCCACCGCGTCCGCCCCAACGCCGACGCCGTCCGCATGGCCGCCGCCATCGAGGCCCACACGACCCGCCAGACCCCCGGCGCCGATGTGAGCCGCGCGTCCGATGCGAGCTCCGGGACTGGGGTGGGGCCTGGGGGTGAGGGGGCGCCTCGTGGTGCTCGGGAGTCTTCTGGCGATGCGGGGCCCTGGTGAGCGGGGACGCGCGGGCCGTGAAGGCGGTCGAGGAGGCGAACGCCGAGTTCTACACCGCGTTCGAGGTCGGCGACTACGACAAGATGTCGGCGGTGTGGGCCGACGGCGAGCACGCCGGGGCGCTGGTGTGCGTGCATCCGGGCTGGCCGATGCTGCGCGGCCGCGACGAGGTGCTGCGCTCCTGGGCGCTGATCATGGCCAACACCAGCTACATCCAGTTCGTCCTGACGGACGTGGAGATCGACGTTTACGGCGACCATGCCGTGGTGACGTGCAAGGAGAACGTCCTCACCGCCGACGAGGACACCGAGACGGGCTTCCTCGCCGGCGGGAGCATCGTCGCCAGCAAGGTGTTCGTCCGCGACGGCGCGCGCTGGCGGCTGCTGCTCCACCACGGTTCACCCATCCTGAGCACGACAGAGGAAGAATGAGCCTGGACCGGATCGAACTGCGCGGGCTGCGGGCCCGCGGCCGGCACGGATGCCTGCCCGCCGAGCGTGAGCTGGGCCAGGAGTTCGTGGTGGACGTCTCGCTCGGGCTGGACACCCGCCCGGCCGCCGAGGGCGATGATCTCTCGCGTACCGTCGACTACGGATCGCTCGCGAGCAGGTTGGTCGCCGTGGTGGAGGGGGAACCCGTCAACCTGATCGAAACGCTCGCCGACCGGCTCGCGAAGATCTGTCTGGAGGACCCGAACGTCGCCGAGGCCGACGTCACCGTGCACAAGCCCGCCGCTCCGGTGCCGCATCCGTTCGCGGACGTCGCCGTGAGGATCAGGAGGAGTCGCCCATGACAGCGTCCGACCACAAGCCGGACCAGATGCCCGACCGGACCGCCACGGGCGGCCACATGCTCGTGTCGCACCGCGTCGTCCTGTCGCTGGGCAGCAACCTCGGCGACCGCCTGGACAACATCCAGGAGGCCGTCGACGCGCTGTTCGACGCGCCCGGCCTCGACTACGTGGCGCTGTCGCCGGTGTACGAGACCGCGCCGTTCGCGCCGGAGGGCGAGGAGCTCCCCGAGCAGGGCGACTACCTGAACATCGTGCTGGTCGCCGACACCCGGCTGCCTCCGGAGAACCTGCTGGAGCGCGTGCTCAACATCGAGAACTCGATGCGCCGCGTCCGCGAGGTCCGGTGGGGGCCGCGCACCCTCGACATCGACATCGTGATCTTCGGGGATGTCGAGCTGGACGAGCCGCAGCTCACGCTCCCGCACCCGCGTGCGCACGAGCGGGCGTTCGTGCTGGTGCCGTGGGCCGACATCGAGCCGGACGTGCTGCTCGGCAGCCACGGCCGGGTGGGCGACCTCGCCGCCGAAGCGGTGCGCGCGGGCGGACCGGACGCGGTGCGCCGCCGCGACGACCTGAGCCTCCAGCCGCCTGCATGAGACCGTCCCGTCCCGCCCTGCTCGCCACCCTGGTGATCGTCCCCGCGGCGATCACCTGGGTGGTGCTGCGCGCCGCCTACCTGTCGCTGCCGGTGCTGCCGTGGACGGCCGTGCCGACGCTGCTGCTGCTCGCCCTCGGCGAGGCGTTCACCGGGGTCAACCTGCTGCGCCGCATCCGCCGCAAACCGGGCAGCGACCTGAAGCCGGTCGAGCCGATCGTCGCCGCCAGGATGGCCGCCCTCGGCAAGGCCAGCGCGCACGCCGCCGCCGTCCTCGCGGGCATCTTCGGCGGCTTCGCGCTCAGCCTCGGCGACAACCTCGACAAGGCGACCCCCCGCCAGGACTTCTTCGTCAGCGGCGGCACGTTCCTCGCCGCCCTCGTCCTGGTCGGCGCGGCCTACTTCCTCGAGTACGCCTGCCGCGTCCCGAAGGACCCGGACGACGAGCACCGCGACCACGGCGTCTCCCGAGCCTGAGCCCTCCCGCCCCTCCCAGAGCCCTGCCCCTGCCCCTCGTCCGTCCCCGAGCGATCCCTCGTTGCCGCAGGCCGAGACGTGCGGCAACGCGATGGCCATCCTGCACGTCGCGGACGCGGACGCGCTGCTTTGGTCGGCGCGGCCGGGAGTGCCGGGGGAGTTCGCGCGGACGCGTGAGCTGCCTGACGTGACGGCCGTGGGCACTCTGCGGCGGGTAGTTCGCCGACGGCCGTCCCGCGCGTCGCGGATGCGGGGGCGGTTGCGCCGCTCTGGTTGGTGCGGCCGGGAGTGCTGGCGGGAGCTCGGTCCGGCGCGTGCGCTGCCGGATGTCACGGCCGTGGGC
>NZ_JBFAOF010001031.1:0-2415 GCF_040675125.1 Spirillospora sp. NPDC049652
GTCGCGGAGACCGCGAACAGCGGCGCGCCGCAGCCGTCCACGCCGACCGCCGCGACCTTCTCCCCCGCCAGCGCCTCGACCGCCTCGCGCGAGGCGACCTGGAGCGGGTGCGACGGGTCGAGGTAGTCGTCGGTGGACCATCCGGCGATGACGCAGGTCGCGAGCATCGCCGCGTGCTTGCCGGAGCAGTTCATCCGCAGCCGGGTCCGGTCCTCGCCGCGGCGCGCCACGTCCAGGGCGACCTCCTGGTCCAGCGGCCACTGCTCCGGGCACTGGAGCGCCTCGGCCGACAGCCCCACCGACGCCAGGACGCGCTCCGCGCCCTCGACGTGGAAGTCCTCACCCGAATGGCTGCCCGCCGCGATCGCCAGCAGCTCGCCTTCCAGCTCCAGGCCCGAACGGACCATCGCGACCGCCTGCATCGGCTTGTTCGCCGAACGCGGGAAGATCGGCTCGTCCGGGAATCCGGCGCGCACCGCCGTGGTCCCGTCGGCCGCCAGCCCCACCGCGCTGCCGCGGTGGCGCGACTCCACGAACCCGGAACGTTCCACCTCGACCAGGACAGGCGTGGACACCGTTGTCACAACAACCCCTCACAAACTCAGACGCTCTCCACCCGTTCCTACCCGACCGGCCAGGGTGCGCAGACCTGCCGGTCACACCCCGGCCGGGCGGGCAGGCGGACCGGCCTAGCGGCCGGCCTCGCCGATGCCGAGGAGGGATCGCGCGTCGGCGGGGCTCATCGGCGGCCGCTGCGCGTGCCGGGCCAGCTCGGCGGCCCGCTCGACGAGCTCGGCGTTCGCCGTGACGGGCCGTCCCTTGGCGAAGGTCAGGGTGTCCTCCATGCCGACCCGCAGGTGGCCGCCCGCCGACAGGGCCGCGAACATGACCGGCAGGGACGTCCGGCCGACGCCCGTCGCCGACCAGGTCGCGCCCTCCGGCAGCGCCTGGACCGCCGCGACCAGCGTCCGCGCGTCCCCCGGCATCCCGCCCGGGACGCCCATGACCAGGTCGCAGTGGACGTGCCCGCCGAACGGCTCGCCGTACTTGTCCAGCAGCCGGTGCAGCGCCGCGACCTGCCCGAGGTCGAACAGCTCGAACTCCGGGACCACGCCCTGCGCCTGGGTGCGCTGGTAGAGCTCGGCCATGAACGGCCACGGGTTCATGAACACGTCGTCGCCGAAGTTCACCGTCCCGCAGGTCAGCGAACAGCCGTCCGGCTCGGCGTCCAGCACCCGCAGCCGGTCCTCGTACGGGTCGGTGACCGCGCCGCCGGTGGACAGCTGGACGATCAGTCCCGTGCTCTCCCGCAGCGCCTGGACGGTGTCGCGCAGCCGCGCGAGGTCCAGGGTCGGCCGCGCGTCGTCGTCGCGGATGTGCACGTGGATGACGGCGGCTCCGGCCGCCTCGCATTCCTTGGCCGTCTGTACCAGCTCGTCCAGGGTGACGGGCAGGGCCGGGACGTCGGCCTTCGCCGACTCCGCCCCCGTCGGGGCCACCGTGATGAGCGTCGTTGCTCCCATGCAGGCAGAATGTCGTGTCATGCGTGCGGTAGTCCAGAGGGTGAGCAGGGCGAGCGTGACCGTGGCGGGTCGCGTCGTGGGCGCGATCGACGGGCCGGGCCTGATGGTCCTGGTCGGCGTCACCCACGACGACACGCCCGAGAAGGCGGCCAAGCTCGCCGCCAAGCTCTGGGGCCTGCGGATCCTCCCGGACGAGAAGTCCTGCTCCGACCTCGGGGCACCGCTGCTCGTGGTGAGCCAGTTCACCCTCTACGGCGACGCCCGCAAGGGCCGCCGCCCCACCTGGACCGCCGCCGCCCCCGGGCCCGTCGCCGAGCCGCTGGTGGACGCGGTCGTCGCTGAGCTGCGGACGCTGGGCGCCAAGGTCGAGACCGGCGTCTTCGGCGCGGACATGCAGGTGGACCTGGTCAACGACGGCCCGATCACCGTCATCCTGGAGTACTGAGGTTCAGCCGGCGATCCCGGCGAGCGTCCCGACGACCGCGACGACGGTCCCGACACCGGCGAGGATCAGGCAGACCTGGTCGGCCTGCGCGAGCCGGGAGCGGACGGCCGTCGAGTGGACGACCCCGCGGTCGTCCCGCGCGGCCCCCGCCGCCGAGCCGTCGCGCGGCGGACGCGCCCGGCCGACCAGCCGCTTGATCGCCTCGGTCTTGTACGCCTGGTGGTGCGACCCGCACGCGAAGAGCCTCCCCCGCACCGGCTCCCGGCACGGGTAGCCCTGCTCGGTCATCACCCGGCAGACGGTCGGGATCAGCAGGAACTCGTACAGGCACCACGCCGCCAGCCCGAGCAGCGCGAGCCGCCACGACCCCGCGAGCCACGCCAGCAGCGCCCACAGCGCGAACCCGCCCCACCAGAGGGCGGGCTGCTCCCGCCGCTCCCGTCCGCG
>NZ_JBFAOF010001032.1:0-2414 GCF_040675125.1 Spirillospora sp. NPDC049652
CGACCTCGACGGGCCCGCCCGGCGCCGCCATCTCGGCCAGCAGCCGCAGCGCGATCGCGCGCGGGCTGTCCTTCGTGTCGACGTCCACGGACCGGACGAACGTCTCGGGGAACTCCTTGGCGAGCGTCCGGGCGAGGCCGCGCAGGCCCGCGCCGGGTGTGGGGTCGCCGACGCCGCCGTCGAAGCCGCGCCCGAACGCGCCGCCCGCGCCGGTGCCGAGGATCACCCAGCGCGGCCCGGCCAGCATCGTCCTGCGGATCCCGGCGTACGCGCCGGGTAGCACCGGGCCGCCGCCCGGCCGCAGCGCGGCGAGGTGGATCAGCCCGTCGCACGCGTCGCCCGCGTCCAGCGGCGTGCGCACCGTGGCGCCCTGCTGCTCCAGCAGGTCGGCCAGTTCCAGGGCGATGCCGCAGCCGTCGTCCACGACGACGAACGTGCGGCCGTCGAACCGTCCGGGGACGATCTCGGCCGGGGGCAGCGCGGGCAGTTCCCGCAGCCGCACGACCTGCCGCACGGGCGGCATCGCGGGCTCCTCGGCCGTCTCCTCCTCCGCCGTGTCAGCGGTCGGCGGCGCGACCTCCTCCTCCGCCGCCTCCTCCTCGTCGGCGCCGGGACCCCGCAGGCGGCCGCCGATCCACTCGACGATCTCGCCGATCGTCTTGATCCGGGCGAGCCGCTCGGCGATCGCCTCGTCCAGCCGGGTGCCCGGCCGGGTGAGGCCGACCCGGTCGGCCAGCTCGGCGATGATCTCGGTGCGCTTGATGGAGTCGATCGACAGGTCGGCTTCGAGGTCGAGGTCGGCGCCGAGCATCGCCTCCGGGTAGCCCGTCCGGGCGCCGATCACCGAGAGCACGGTCGCGCGGACCTCGTCGAGCCCGGGGGCCGCCTCCTGGGCGGACGAGGCGGGCTCCTCCACCTGGGCTTCCACCGGCGCTTCGTCCGGGGGCGTCCGGACGGGCGGCACCGTCCCGGGAGCCACCACGGAAGCCGGGCCCGGCTCCGAAGGCGGGGCGGACGGCGGCTGCGGGACGGCGTGCCCGGAGAACACCGGGCGCGGCGCGGGCACGGACGGCGCGTCCACCCGCTCCCCCGGCGCGGCGCTGCGGTTGAGCAGGCTCAGAACCACGTCCCGCTGTGCGGCGACGAGCTCACGGCTCGACCGCAGATACTCCAGGACGGCCGCGTGAAGCGGATCCTGCCCCGGCGCGGTGTCCACAGGAGGCGCACCGGTGGCGGCACTCACGAGATTCACGTCGGCTGCGGCAGGCGCGGCGTTCGCGGGCGGCTTCCCGGAAGCGGAGCTCGCGCCGAGAGCAGCGGCGGCATCCGGCACACCGGGTGCGGCCGGTGCGGGAGCGGCGGACGGGGCGCTTCGGTGGGCGGCTGTGGGCATGGGTCCTCCCGAAGGGAGCGCGACCCGCTCGACGGGACGCAGTGAGTTCGTGAGATGGGCGCCGTCGGCGGTGCGGACGAGGTGGCCGTTGACGATCCAGCCGGGCGTCGCGGGCGGATGCCCGGCGGACAGGACGCGGGCGTCGCGTCCGGCGAACAGCGCTGCGGCGTCCACCGGGACGCCGGTGACGGCCAGTTCGGCGAGCGCGAGCAGCAGCCGCCCGATGCCGTCGCCGCCGGGCGCGTCGCAGGCCACGGCAGTGTGCGGGCGGTCGCCGAGGATCTCGCCGACCAGCCCGGTGAGCACCCGGCCGGGCCCGGCCTCGACGAACACGCGCGCGCCCGCCGCGTACATCGCCTCGATCTGCTCGACGAACCGGACCGGGGCGGCGACCTGCCCGGCGAGCGTGGCGCGCAGCTCGGCGGGTTCGGTGTCGTAGGGCGCGGCGGTGGTGTTGGACCAGACCGGGAACGCGGGCGAGCGCAGGTCCCGGCGGGCCAGCTCGGCGCGTAGCGCGGCGGCGGCGCCCGCGACGAGCGGGCTGTGGAAGGCCGCCGCGACCGGGATCCGGCGGGCGGCGATCCGGCGCGCCGACAGCGCCCGCAGGGCCTGGTCGAGCGCGGGCGTCGACCCGGAGACCACGACCTGCCGGGGCGCGTTGTGGTTGGCGACGACCAGCTCGGAGATCCCGGCGACGGCCGCGCGGACGTCCTCCAGGGTCCCGGCGCAGGCCGCCATCGCGCCCGGGTCGTCGCCGTGGCCGACGGCGGCGTCGAGGATCGCCTCGGCGCGCGCGGCGGACAGGCCGACCAGGTCGTCGTCGGAGAAGACGCCGGCGGCGGCGAGCGCGACGAGTTCGCCGTAGCTGTGCCCGGCGGCCAGGTCGGGCCGGACGCCCAGCTCGGTGAGCAGCCGGTGCGCGGCGAGTCCCGCGATGCCGAGCGCGGGCTGCGCGACGCGGGTGTCGGTGATCGCCTCGTGCTGGGCGCGCTCGTCGTCCTCGGTGAACGCGGCGGGCGGG
>NZ_JBFAOF010001033.1:0-2401 GCF_040675125.1 Spirillospora sp. NPDC049652
CTGAGCGCAAGCACAGGTGCCTCGCGCGTTCACCACGCCGTCTCCTCGCCGGGCGCCGGGACGGTCAGGCGGGAGCGACCAGGAAGACCGGGTGGCGATCCGCCTCGGCCGCGAACGCCCCCGCCCCGTCCCCCGGCGACGCCTCGAACGCGTCGCGCACGAACGGCACCACGCCGAACCGCCGCCGGTAGGCCAGCAGGACGACCGGCACCCGGTCGTCCCCGACCTCGACCAACCGCACCCGCCGCGTCCGCCGGCCCCGGACGAACTCCGCCCGCCCATCCGCCCGGACGTTGTGCACCCAGTGCGTGTCCCCGAACGGCGACACCACCCATTCCCGGCCGTCCAGCTTCAGCACCGCGACCGGCGCGGTCCGGAGCAGACCGCTGCGGCGGCCACGCGTGCGCAGCAATCGCAACGGGCCCATCGGGACGCCCCACGCGAGCATCCGCTGCGGGAACCGGCTCATGCGCGCCAGCCGGGGAGGCAGCCGCGCCCCGCTCCTCGTTCCGCCTCGTTCGCCTCCCATCTCGCTACTCCCCCGGTCCCTCTCCCGCGGCCGGCGGACCGGCCTTGGGGAACGGCGGTGGCGCGGCAGCGTCCCGGAGAGGCCCGCTGAGCTGCAGGTGCGCGATCCGCCACACCCCGTCCTGCCGGACGGCGACCAGCGTCACGCGGTACGAGCCGCTCGCGTCACGGCCGCGCGCGGTGGTGCGCTGCTTCTGCTCGCCGTGCATCACCGCGGTGTCGCCGTACAGCCTGACCTGCGGGTCCAGCACCTCGAACTCGTGGTTGACCAGGTCGCCGCGGTGCCGTCCGGCCCACGCCTTGGCGGGCAGGACGAACCCGACCGGGCCGACGGCGAGGAAGTCTTCGGCGAGCAGGCCGTCGTAGGCGGCCACGTCGCCCGTCCGCTCCGCGTCGGCCCAGCGCCGCACCAGGTCGAGGATCTCCGAGTGGCTCATGGGCACTCCTTCTTCTAACTGGGGAATATCTCTCCGCTTCACCGTCGCACGGCACGCCCCGGCCCGCAAGAGAAGTGGAGAAACTTTCCCCACTTAGGTGTTAGGGTGCGACCGGGACAAGGAGAGGGGAGCCGCGATGCGCGCCGACGCCCGACGCAACCTGGAACGGATCCTGCTGGCCGCGCGGGACCTGGTGATCGAGCGCGGCCCCGCCGTCCCCCTGGACGACATCGCCAAGCGGGCGGGCGTCGGCAGCGGCACGCTGTACCGCCGCTTCCCCGACCGCGCCACCCTGCTGCACGCGGTCGCCGTCGACGCCCTGACCCGCACCGTCGCGGCCGCGAGCACGGCCACCGCCCAGGAGAGCGAACCGTTCGAGGCACTCGCCCGCTACATGCGCGAAGCGCTCGACCAGCGGGTGTCGGCCGTCCTCCCCGCTCTGCTCGACAGCGTCGACCTCGCCGGGGACCCGGAACTGGCCGCCCTGCGCCGGGAGGCCGTCCAGCTGCTCGAAGGCATGATTGAGCGTGCTCATGCGGCGGGCGCGCTGCCTCCGGACGTCACCTTCGACGACATCGGGATGATGCTCGTCCGGCTCGCCCGCCCTCTCCCCGGCCCGATCCCGGAGGAGACCAAACACGAGCTGGCGCGACGGCATCTGGAGCTGTTCATTCGCGGACTGCGGAGTCAGGTGGGGATGACATCAGCCCCGCCCTTTACAATGTAGATCATTAAGAGGACGCTCGTTCCCCTCCGTCGGCCGATGGCCGCGTCGATCAGAGGAGGGTGACCGTCCAGGGGCCCGCCGCGTCGACGTGGAGGTACGTCGGGCCCTCGATGTCCGCTTCGACGGCGGTGTCGCCCCTCCCCGACAGCAGAAGGCCGCTCTTCTCCAAGGCCGGAGTGAGAGCGGTCAGAGTGAACGCTCCCCGTGCGGTGTGACGCATTCTGATCCGCCCCGGACCGCCGGCATGGCGCATCACGAACTGGCCTTCTCCCCCGAGCCGGTCACGAAGGAGGGGAACGGTGTCGACGGTCTGGATCCAGGCCCACCAGTGATGGGCGAAACCCGTCCTGATCGCGAGGCGGACCTCGCTCTCCTCACCGGACAGCAGCGGGACCACCACCCGGCGCTGCCTCTTGGAGCGCAGCAGAGTCCTGCGCCGCTCCGGCGGCCCCATCTCCACGATGTTGAATTCGTACTCCCACCGGAAGCGGACCACCAGAAGGAGCGGCCCGTCGCCGGCGGGACGGTGGAGGACCACCTCCGCGCCCTCATCCCCCTCAGCGCGTTGCCGCTTCCCCGTGCCCTCCGGCCACATCTTGAACGGCTGCGGCGGCTTCGGCCCCCCGGCGCCCTGCGGCGACCGCGGCGGCGGACCGACGAGGCGCGCCCGGGCGGGGACATCGGAGTCGGCCGCGGGCGGGTCGACCGG
>NZ_JBFAOF010001034.1:0-2400 GCF_040675125.1 Spirillospora sp. NPDC049652
CGCCCCGGTGCGGGCGGCCGTCCAGCACGACGGCCATGCCGACGCCGTCGCCGACCCACAGCAGCGCGAAGTCGCGGACGCCGGCGGCCTGCCCGGACCCGAGTTCGGCGAGCGCGCCGAGGTTGACGTCGTTCTCGATCTCCACGGGGACGCCGAGCCCGGCGGCCAGGTGCGCGGTGATGCCGGGGACGTGCCAGCCGGGCAGGTGGGCGGCGTAGCCGAGGTGTCCGGTCGCGGGGTTCACCGCGCCGGGGATTCCGACGACGACGCGGTTGAGCCGGTCGCGGGTGAGGCCCGCGGCCTCGGCCGCGCCGTCAACGGCGGCGGCGGCCCGGGCGGCGGCGTCCACGTTCGCGCGGCCCGGTGTCGCCAGGACGTGTTCGCCGACGACGGTGCCGGTGAGGTCGGCGACGGCGGCGATGATCCGCCGGGGGGTGACGTCCAGCCCGGCGACGTGCGCGGCAGACGGGACGATCCGGTACACCTCGGCGGTGCGGCCGGGCGTGCCCTCGCGGACGCCGTCCCGCATGACCAGCCCGCTCTCCTCCAGCCGGGCGAGCAGCTGGGACGCGGTGGGCTTGGAGATCCCGGTGAGCCGGGAGAGTTCGGGGCGGGTCAGCGACCCGTGCGCGAGCAGCGCCTCCAGCGCGGCGCGGTCGTTGATGGCCCGCAGCAGGCTCGGGGTTCCCGGCATGGGCGCGGACGCGTCGGACGGCACGGTGGGTCTCCCGGGGGCCATTCAGAGTTAGGAAACCTTCCTAACGTGGCCCTGAAAGTAAGGACTCCTTCCTAACCCGTCAACCCCTCGTCCTCGATTTGTGTGTGGGAACCGCGTCCCGGACAGCCGAAAAGGCCGCCCCCGGCGTCGCCGAAAAGGCGGCGCGGGGACGGCCGGGGCGGCCCGCCGAGGGTCAGTGGGACAGCAGGTCGCGGGCGATGTGCGACACCTGGATCTCGTCGGTGCCCGCGTAGATCTGGAAGGACTTGGCGTCGCGGGCGAGCTGCTCGACGCGGTACTCGCTCATGTAGCCGTTGCCGCCGAACAGCTGCACCGCCTCCTGGGTGACCTCCGAAGCGGCCTGCGCCGCGTACAGCTTCATCGCCGACGCCTCGGCGAGGGTCGGGGTGCGGCCCTTGCGCTGCATCTCCACGTGCCGGAACACCAGGTTTTGGACGTTCAGCCGCGCCACCTCCATCTTCGCCAGCTTGAGCTGGATCAGCTGGAAGTCGCCGATCGGCTTGCCCCACAGCTCGCGCTTCTTGGCGTAGTCGACCGACAGGCGCAGGCACTCCTCGATGACGCCGAGCGCCATCGCCGCGACGCCGGCGCGCTCGGTGACGAAGTTCTGCCGAGCCGACTCCTTGCCGCTTTGGGCACCGGTTCCGCCGCCGCTGAGCAGCCGGTCCTCGCCGGCGCGGACGTCGTTGAGGAACAGTTCGCCGGTGGGGGAGGAGTGCAGGCCCATCTTGCGCAGCGGCTTGCTCTGCTCCAGGCCCGGCATGCCCCGGTCGAGGACGAAGGTGAGGATCTCGCGGTCGCGCGGGTCGCGGCCGTCGTCGAGCTTGCAGTAGAAGACGATCGTGTCGGCGTAGGGGCCGTTGGTGATGAACGTCTTGGACCCGTTGAGCACATAGCCGTCGCCGTCGCGGCGCGCCGTGGCCTGCATCCCGCCGAACGCGTCGGACCCGGAGTTCGGCTCGGTGATCGCCCACGCGCCGACCTTGTCCATGGTCAGCAGGTCCAGGCCCCAGCGCCGCTTCTGCTCGGCGCTGCCGCGCTTCATGATCGTCCCGGCGGCGAGGCCGAGGCTGACGCCCATGGCCGTGACCAGGCCCGGCGACACCTTGCACAGCTCCACGATCGGCAGGATGTTCAGCGAGGCGTTCCCGCCCCCGCCGCCCGCCCCGGAGGCCTCCCCGGCTCCGTCTCCCTCGCCGGACGCGGCCCGCTGCTCCTTCTCCAGCCGGGCCTCGAAGGAGGAGCGGGCCATCTCGTCCATGCCGAAGGTCCGGAACAGGTCCCGGATCAGGTCGTAGGGCGGGAGGTCCCCGGCGTCGAGGGCGTCCATCCGGGGCCGGACCTTCTCGTCGACCCAGGCGCGCACCGCGTCGCGGATCATCACGTCCTCGTCGGACCATTCGATCATGCTTCGTCCCGCCTTCCTCGGACCCGTTGTCGTCCGGACCATCCTGGCAGACGGAGAAAGTGAGCGCTTACACCGGGCCGCGCTCGGGACCCGGGGGCGTGACCAGGGCGGACCGGACGCGCGTTGACGACCCGAGTGATCTTTTCGGGATATAACCGGGCCGTGGGATTCATCGGAAGGCTTCTCCGGCGACGCACCCCCGAGCGCCCGGCCACGGCACGTCTCGTCACCCCGGCCGTGCCCGCGCCGGTCG
>NZ_JBFAOF010001035.1:0-2400 GCF_040675125.1 Spirillospora sp. NPDC049652
CCACGCGGCGCGTGGTGCGTTCGAACAGCGGCGCGCCCAGCACCGCCTCCAGCCGCCGCACGCGCTGGGACAGCGCCTGCTGGGTGAGGAACAGGCGCTGTGCGGCCCGTCCGAAATGCATCTCCTCCGCGGCGGCGACGAAGGCCCGCAGACCGGGAACGTCCACGTCCACGGCCTAAGCGTGGGATTGACAAGGCCGCGTTGTCAAAGCGCCGGAACTCTTGTTGGACGCCGCCAGAGGCCCGCCGGTTACCTCGAAGCCATGACCAACGAACCGCGCCAACCCTCTGAGGACGTCTTCCAGCGCCTGCTCCGCGAGCGGATCGTGTTCCTCGGCCAGCAGGTCGACGACGACATCGCCAACCGGCTCTGCGCCGAGATCCTTCTGCTGTCGGCTGAAGACCGGCACCGCGACATCCACCTGTACATCAACTCCCCGGGCGGGTCCGTGACCGCCGGGATGGCCATCTACGACGTCATGCAGTTCGTCCCGAACGACGTGGCGACGCTGTCGCTCGGGTTCACCGCGTCGATGGGGCAGTTCCTGCTGTGCGCGGGCGCACCGGGCAAGCGGTACGCGCTGCCGCACACCCGGATCCTCATGCACCAGCCGTCCGGCGGGATCGGCGGGACGGCGACCGACATCCGGATCCAGACCGAGAACATGCTGGCCACCAAGCGGCAGATGCAGCGCCTGATCGCCGCGCACACCGGCCAGACCGTCGAGCGGATCGAGGCCGACTCCGACCGGGACCGCTTCTTCACCGCCGAGGAGGCCCGCGACTACGGCTTCGTCGACCACGTCGTGGACACCGCCCGCGCCGTCTCCGCCGCCGCGTGACCTCCATGCCGTCCGGTTCCGGTTCCCCCCGCCTCCCCGCTCCCCTCTCCGCCGGTCCCCGTCCGGGGAAAAGGCGGGAGCGGGGAGCGGGGCGGACGGCTTAGGGTGCCGTCCATGCACCCCAACGCCGAGCGCGTCGCCGCCGTCCTGCGCGAGCAGGGAGCCGACGGCGAGATCATCGAACTGCCCGACTCAGCCCGCACCGCCCAGGCCGCCGCCGAACAGCTCGGCTGCGAGGTGGGCGCGATCGCCAACAGCCTGGTCTTCGACGCCGACGGCGCGCCGCTGCTCGTGCTGACCAGCGGCGCGCACCGGGTGGACACGGCGCGGGTGGCCGCGCTGGTGGGCGCGCGGAAGGTGCGCCGGGCGACGCCCGAGTTCGTCCGGGAGCACACCGGGCAGCCGATCGGCGGGGTCGCGCCCGTCGGGCACCCCGCCCCGATCCGCACCCTCGTGGACGTCTGGCTGGACAAGTACGACCGGGTCTGGGCGGCGGGCGGGCACCCGCACACCGTCTTCCCGACCTCCTACGAGGAACTGCTGCGCGTCACCGGGGGCGACGCCGCCGAGGTGGGAGAGTAGGGGAATGGAGATCTGGCACAACCCCCGCTGCTCCAAGAGCCGCGCCGCGAAGGCCGCCCTGGACGAGGCCGGCGTCGCCTACACCGAGCGCCGCTACCTGGACGAGCCGCCGACCGCCGAGGAGCTGGACCGGACGCTCACCGCGATCGGCGCCGAGCCCTGGGACGTCGCGCGGCTCGGCGAGCCCGTGGCCAAGGAGCTGGACCTGAGGAACCTGCCGCACGACCGCGCCAGGTGGATCGAGGTCATGGTCGCCAACCCGGTGCTCATCCAGCGTCCGATCATCGTCACGGACGTCGCGGCCCTCGTGGCGCGCGACCCGCAGACGGTGCGGCAGGCGCTCGGCGACGCCTGACCGTCCCCCGCCGGACGGCGCGGCACCTGCCGCCGGACGGCGCGGCACGGCGGTACGGCACTCCACCCGGCACGGGCACCCCTCCGCCGCGGAAGGCCCTGCCGGTGACCCTGCGGACATGCCGTGCGGCCTGACCGTGACCGTCCGGCACTCGACATCGCCTGTTGCGAGTGTGATTCTGGGGACCCGGACCCCGGCGCGACGGCGCGACCGGCTGGAGAGCAGCACCCGGAGGGGCGATGACCGCTGAGATGCGCACCGGCCCGGCCAGTCGCGACGGCGACTTCCGGGGCATCGACCCGCCCGCGCTGGACCAGCTGCTCCGGCAGGTCCAGCAGGCGAACACGGCGATCCGCGGCTGGCTGGCGGGGCACCGTCCCCCGCCGGGCGTCGCGGCGACCGGGTACCGGCAGGCCGAGCAGGTCGGGCAGTGGGCCGCGGACCAGATCGGCATGCTGTCCCGGCGGTACAACTTCGCGATCACGCATCCGGACACGGGCGGCGGCGTGCACGTCCCGCCCGCCGCTCCGCCGAGCCCCGGCCCGTCCGGAGGCGGCGGTGGCGGCGGAGGCGGTATATCGGAAGATCAAACTACTGAACACCATTCACAAACACACCAAAC
>NZ_JBFAOF010001036.1:0-2397 GCF_040675125.1 Spirillospora sp. NPDC049652
CGCACCGCGCGGCCCGGCTCGCCTGGGAGCAGACCGGGCTGCCGCGGATGGCCGCCGAGGTCGGCGCGGACGTGCTGCACCTGCCGAACTACGCGATCCCGGTGCACGCGGGCCTGCCGACGGTCGTGACGATCCACGACGTCACGCTGTTCGCCGAGCCCGAGCGGCACGACCCGCTCCGCGCGTCCTACATCAGGTCGGCGACCCGGACGGCGGCGCGCCGCGCGACCCGGATGATCGTGCCGTCCCGGGCCGTCCGGGACGACCTGGTCCGGCTGCTGGGGGCCGAGCCGGGCAGCATCGACGTCGCCCCCCACGGCGTCGACCACGACGTGTTCCGGCGGCCCGCCGCCGAGGAGGTCCGGAAGGTCTCCGACCGGCTCGGCCTGCACGGGCACCCGTACGTGGCGTACCTGGGCGCGCTGGAGCCGCGCAAGAACGTGCCGAACCTGATCCGCGGCTGGGTCCGGGCGTGCGACGGCCGCGCCGACCCGCCGGCGCTGGTGCTGGCGGGCGGCGGCGGCTGGGACGACGAGGTCGACGCGGCGCTCGCGGTCGTCCCGACGCACCTGCGGGTCGTCCGGTCGGGGTACCTGCCGTGGTCGCTGCTGCCGGGGTTCCTGGGCGGGGCGCTGGTGGTGGCGCTGCCGAGCCGGGGCGAGGGGTTCGGGCTCCCCGTTCTGGAGGCGATGGCCTGCGGCGGGACGGTCCTGACCACGCGGCGCGGCCCGCTGCCCGAGGTCGGCGGGGACGCCGTCGCCTACACCGAGCCTGACCCGTCCGCGATCGGGCAGGCGCTGTCGGCGCTGCTGGACGCGCCCCAGCGGCGGCTCGAACTGGCCGAGGCGGCGTCGGCGCGCGCCCAGCGCTTCACCTGGGAGGACTCGGCGCGCGCCCACCTGGACTCCTACACGCGCGCGGTGGCGGAGTACTCGGCGTCCCACCCGTCCTGACGACCCGGCCCGCCGGCCGCGCGCGGCGGTGCGGTAACCGGCGTCACATCCATGTTGACCTGGCAGTACGCCGGGCCCTTCACGGCGCGGAACGAGTCGTCGCGGAACCCGTTAGGCTCGCGGCGATTGGTGTCGGACCGCGCTGAAGGAGCCCAGTGGAAGCGATCCTGCTGGTCGGGGGACAGGGAACCCGGCTGCGCCCGTTGACGATCTCGACGCCGAAGCCGCTGCTGCCCACGGCCGGGGTCGCGTTCCTCGCCCACCAGCTCGCGCGGGCGCGGGAGGCGGGCGTCACCCGGATCATCTTCGCCACGTCCTACCGCGCCGAGATGTTCGAGGCGGCGTTCGGCCGCCGGGCGCAGGGCGTCGACCTGGCGTACGTCAGCGAGCGGCAGCCGCTCGGCACGGGCGGCGCGATCCGGAACGCGGCGACGGCGCTGACCTCGGGCCCGGACGAGCCGGTGCTGATCCTGAACGGCGACATCCTGTCCGGGCACGACGTCCGGGCGCAGGTGGAGCTGCACAAGCGGTCGGACGCGGCGGCGACGCTGCACCTGACGACCGTGGACGACCCGTCCCGGTTCGGCGTGGTCCCGACCGACGGCGACGGCCGGGTGACGGCGTTCCTGGAGAAGGCGGCGCGGCCGGTCACCAACCAGATCAACGCGGGCTGCTACGTGTTCCGGCGCTCGGAGATCGACGCGATCCCGCTCGGCGAGGTGGTGTCGGTCGAGCGCGAGACGTTCCCGACGCTGATCGCGTCCGGGGCGCCGGTGATGGGGTACGTGGAGTCGGCGTACTGGCTGGACGTCGGCACCCCCGAGGCGTTCGTGCGGGGCTCCTGCGACCTGGTGCTCGGCCGGATCGCCTCGCCCGCGATGCCGGGCGAGCCGGGCGACCGGCTGCTCCTGGACGGCGCGGTCGTGTCGGACGGCGCGGTGGTGCGGGAGGGCACGACGGTCGGCCGCGGCGCGGAGATCGAGGCGGGCGCGACCGTGCTCGGCAGCGTGCTGCAGGACGGCGCGTTCGTCGCGGAGGGCGCGACCGTCCGCGACTCGGTGATCGGGCGCGGCGCGCGGGTCGGTCCCGGCGCGGTGCTGGACGGGGTGATCCTCGGCGACGGCGCGAGCGTCGGCCCGGGCAACGAGCTGCGTGACGGGCTCCGGCTCTGGCCGGGGATCTCGCTGCCGCCGACGGCCGTCCGGTTCTCCACCGACGCCTGACACCGCTGAGCAGGGCGGACGTCCGGATTCCGGGCGGCCGCCCCGCCGTGGCCGTCGCATATTTTGGGATATGCGCGGCATGGGGAGGTCGGCATTCTGGAGCGGGTGTGGCGGCCGCCGTGGCCCGTCGACGTGGGCCTGGTCATCGGGCCGCACCGGCGCGGCACCGGCGACCCGGCGTTCGCCGTCGACACGGGCGGCGGGTACTGGCGTGCGGTCCG
>NZ_JBFAOF010001037.1:0-2392 GCF_040675125.1 Spirillospora sp. NPDC049652
CGTCATGCTGTTCGACGAGCCGACGTCCGCGCTCGACCCGGAGCTGGTCGGGGACGTCCTCGGCGTCATGCGCGCGCTGGCCGGCGAGGGCATGACCATGGTCGTGGTCACGCACGAGATGAGCTTCGCCCGCGAGGTCGCCGACCGGGTCGTGTTCATGGACGGCGGCGTCGTGGTCGAGCAGGGCCCGCCGGACCGCGTGATCGCGAGCCCGGAGCACGAGCGCACGCGGACGTTCCTCGCCCGCGTCCTGGATCCGGCCGCCGCGCGCGTCGGCGAGGTGGACGGCCTGGAGCCCCCGCCGGGAACGGGCACCGGGGACTCGGTGCCGAGGACCCCTCCGCTGCGGATCGCGAGGAACCGGCATTCCGAATGAGTCGCCATGAAACGGCCCCCGACCTGGGCGTTGGCCGGGGGCCGGGGGTAAGCGCCAGGTAAACCAGGGTAAGCATGGGGTGTGGAGACGCTGCTGCGCCCGGGGTGTCCGCCCTGTGACAGAGTGGGCGTCGCGGGGCACCATGTCCGTGACGCCCGGGAATGCTCATGCAGCCCGCATAGGCGGCGTTTTCGCTGGGTACGCCGCCGCCGGGACGGGCTCGGCGACGTAACGTCGCGGTAACAGCGGCCGGTCATACTGCAAAGTGCCGGACCCGGCGTCCACCACCACCTGCCGGGGACGGCGTCGCACGAGGGAGAGGGCTTTGGACCGACAGCAGGAGTTCGTGCTGCGCACGCTGGAGGAGCGGGACATCCGCTTCGTCCGGCTCTGGTTCACCGACGTGCTCGGCTTCCTGAAGTCCGTGGCCGTCGCGCCCGCCGAACTGGAGGGGGCGTTCGGCGAGGGCATCGGCTTCGACGGCTCGGCGATCGAGGGGTTCGCTCGGGTCTACGAGGCCGACATGATCGCCAAGCCCGACCCGTCCACCTTCCAGGTGCTGCCATGGCGCAGCGAGACGCCCGGCGCGGCCCGGATGTTCTGCGACATCCTCATGCCGGACGGCACGCCGAGCTTCGCCGACCCGCGCTTCGTCCTCAAGCGGGCGCTGGCCCGCGCCGCCGACCTCGGGTTCACCTTCTACACCCACCCCGAGATCGAGTTCTTCCTGCTGCAGAACCGGCCCGAGGACGGCCGCGAGCCCGAGCCGGTCGACCAGGGCGGCTACTTCGACCACACCCCGCACAGCGCCGCGCACGACTTCCGGCGCAACGCGATCATGATGCTGGAGTCGATGGGCATCTCGGTGGAGTTCAGCCACCACGAGGGCGCGCCCGGCCAGCAGGAGATCGACCTGCGGTACGCCGACGCCCTCACCACCGCCGACAACATCATGACGTTCCGGCTGGTCATGAAGGAGGTCGCGCTCGAACAGGGCGTGTACGCCTCGTTCATGCCCAAGCCGTTCACCGAGCACCCGGGCTCCGGCATGCACACCCACATGTCGCTGTTCGAGGGCGACAAGAACGCCTTCTACGAGCCGGGCGCGGAGTTCCAGCTCTCCAAGGTCGGCCGCGCGTTCATCGCGGGCGTGCTCCGGCACTCCGCCGAGATCACCGCCGTCTGCAACCAGTGGGTGAACTCCTACAAGCGGCTGTGGGGCGGCGTCGGGTTCTCGGCGGGCGCGGGCGGCGAGGCCCCGTCCTACATCTGCTGGGGCCACAACAACCGGTCGGCGCTGATCCGCGTCCCCATGTACAAGCCGGCCAAGGGCCACTCGACCCGCATCGAGTTCCGCTCCCTGGACACCGCCGCCAACCCCTACCTGGCGTTCGCGGCGATCCTCGGCGCGGGCCTCAAGGGCATCGAGGAGGGCTACGAGCTGCCCCCGGGCGCCGAGGACGACGTGTGGGCCCTGACCTCGGCCGAGCGCCGCGCGATGGGCATCGAGCCGCTTCCCCAAAGCCTGGACGAGGCGATCCGCGCGATGGAGCGCAGCGAGCTGATGGCGGACGTCCTCGGCGAGCACGTCTTCGACTTCTTCCTGCGCAACAAGCGCCAGGAGTGGGAGGAGTACCGCCGCCAGGTCACCGAGTTCGAACGCCGCCGCCTCATGGCCGTCCTGTAGGCGCTGCTCAGCGGTCCGGGACAGCCGTCACGTCACCAGTTGGCGAGGTCGTATCCGGCGTCCACGACGTACGGCTTACCGCTCGGACAGGCGGCAAACGCCACCGTCTCGGCGCCGGATCGTGGGTCGGCTCCAGATCGGCACCGGTTCGGGCCGGGCGTGTTGCGTGATCTTGTAACGCTCTCCGTGTCCGGGCGGCCTCGGCGGATTACGGTGGTCGGGTGAGCACGCCGAGCGCGCAGGACCGCCGCCCGTTACCCTCGCTGCCGACCAGGCTGGCCCGGCTGGGCTTCGGTGACCCGGCCGGGGCCGAACGCCAGCTCGCCACA
>NZ_JBFAOF010001038.1:0-2387 GCF_040675125.1 Spirillospora sp. NPDC049652
GCCGGCTCCAGGCTCACCCGCCCGCCGCCCTCGCCGACGACTCGCGCCACGATCGACAGGCCCAGCCCCGACCCCGGCAGGCTCCGTGCCGAAGGCGACCGCCAGAACCGCTCGAACACGTGCGGCAGGTCCTCCGGCGCGATCCCCGGCCCCTCGTCCCGGACGGTCAGCTCCCCGCCGTCCAGCCGCACCCGCACGTGCCCGCCCGGCGGGCTGAACTTCACCGCGTTGTCCAGCAGGTTCACCACCGCCCGCTCCAGCTGGCCCGGATCGCCCTGCACGAACCACGGCGCGGTCTCGGCCTCGACCACCAGCCCAGGGCCACGCAGCCGCGCCCGCTCGACGGCGCGCTCGACGGCCTCGTGCAGCGCCACGGTCTCCCGCGCGGGCTGCCCCTCCGCCGGACGCGCCAGCTCCAGCAGGTCGCCGACCAGGCTCGACAGCTCCACCATCTGCGCCTTCACGCTCGCCAGCAGCCGCCGCCGCGTGGCCGGTGGCAGCTCCCGGCCGCTGTCCTGCGAGCGCAGCAGCAGGTCGATGTTGGTCCGCAGCGACGTCAGCGGCGTGCGCAGCTCGTGCCCGGCGTCCGCGATCAGCTGCTGCTGCCGGTCCCGGGACGCCGCCAGCGCCCCCGTCATCATGTTGAACGCCTGGCTCAGCCGCGCGATCTCGTCGTGCCCGTGCTCGGGGATCCGGGTGTCCAGGTCCTCGGTCCGCGCGATGTGCTCGGCGGCGTCGGTCAGCCGGTCCACCGGACGCAGCGACGCGCGCGCGATCATCAGGCCCGCGCCCGCCGACAGCAGCACCCCCGCCGCCGACACCGCCACCAGCAGCAGCGCGAGGTTGTCGAGCGGCCCCTCCACCTCGTCCAGCGGGATCGCGCTCGAGATCGCGAACCGCGCCTGCTCCCCGGACACCTCCGACGGCGGGACGCCGACGGTCAGGATCCGCACCCGGACGCTGTTCCCCTGGCTGTCGACGCCCTTGCCGTCGTGCAGCGCGCTCGCCCGCATCCCGGCCGCGACCTGCGCGTCGGCGTCGGTCACCGTCAGCGCGCCACGGTCGGGGATCACGCACGCGCGGCCGTCGGCGGCGAGCACCTGCTGGATGAAGTACGGGCCGCCGTACCGGGTGTCGGCCCCGCTCACCGGCGTGGACCGGCAGTCCGCCAGCGCCTCCTGGATCTCCAGCCGGTTGCCGCGCGGCCGGTGGCCGGGGACGCCCGCGCCCGGCGGGGGCCCGCTCATCCCGCGCAGCCGCCCGTCCAGCTCCCGGTACAGCTGGCCCCGCACCAGGAACCAGCTCACCGTCGCGCACGCCGCCACCGCGACGGCCACCGCGAGCGCCGTGAGCAGCGCCAGCCGTCCCCGCAGCGGCAGCCGCGTCATCAGCCGCCGCACGGCCCGGCTCCCCCTCCACCCGGACCATTCGGTCTCCCGCCGGACACGGCCGGGCGGGACGCGGCGGTCACGACGAGCTCCGCAGGACGTACCCGACGCCGCGCACCGTGTGGATCAGCCGGGGCAGCCCGTTCACCTCGGTCTTGCGCCGCAGGTACATCACGTACACGTCCAGCGAGTTGGAGGCCGGCTCGAAGTCGAACCCCCACACCGTCTCCAGGATCTGCTCGCGCGTCAGCACCTGCCGCGGATGCCGCAGGAACAGCTCCAGCAGCATGAACTCGGTGCGGGTCAGCTCCAGCGGACGCCCCTCCCGCAGCACCTCGCGGGTCCGCGGGTCCATCCGCAGGTCGCCGAACGCCAGCACCTCGCCGTCCGGACGCGACGCCGGGCCGTAGTCCACCGCCCGGCGCAGCAGCGCCCGCACCCGCGCCAGCAGCTCGTCCAGCTCGAACGGCTTCACCAGGTAGTCGTCGGCCCCGGCGTCCAGCCCGGTCACCCGGTCGCCGACCATGTCCCGCGCGGTCAGCATCAGCACCGGCATCGTCGCGCCCCGCGCCCGCATCCGGCGGCACGCGGTCAGCCCGTCCATCCGGGGCATGAGGACGTCCAGGACCACCAGGTCCGGATGCTCACGCTCGACCGCGTCGAGAGCGAGCAGCCCGTCGGCCGCCGTGCCGACCTCGTACCCCTCGAACTCCAGGCTGCTGGTCAGCGACTCCCGGACCGCCGGCTCGTCGTCGACGACGAGGATGCGCCCGCGCGCGGCATCGGACTCCATCCGCCCACGGTAACCGCCGACCTCGCGATCAACGCTGTGACCAGCGGATTCTCATAGATCTTTCAGAAACGAAAGGCCGCTCACGAGCCCTGCCCGGACGCCGGGTCCGAGGGCCGCCCGGGGCGCTCCGGCCGCGACGGCCGCGCCTGCGATGTGGGGCGCGCGGGCGTGCGGGGCAGCGCGGTGCGGGCCGCCGTCGCGGCGTC
>NZ_JBFAOF010001039.1:0-2381 GCF_040675125.1 Spirillospora sp. NPDC049652
GTGCCTCGCCACCCGGGTGAGCCCGGTGGGCGCTCTGCGCGGCGCCGGCGGACTGCTCTGGGCGCTGCCCGGCACCCGGTTCGAGATGGAGCAGGGCCGGACGGCCGTGCTGGTGAGCGTCAGATGAGTCAGAGGGAAGAGCAGCGATGAACGAGCAGCGCCGCCAGATCCTGCAGATGCTGGCCGACGGCAAGATCACCGCGGACGAGGCGGAGCGGCTCCTCAGCGCCCTGGAGCGAGCGCGGCCCGCGGCCCCGCCGGCGGCCGAGACGCCGCCGAAACCCCGCCCCAAGTACCTGCGGGTGCTGGTGGAGGCGGCGGACGGCGCCGGCGGGGACGAGCCGACCCGGATCAACATCCGGATCCCGCTGCAACTGCTGCGCGCCGGGGTGCGGCTCGCGAGCCTGGTCCCCCCGCAGGCGCTCGCCAAGGCCAACGCGGCGCTGGACAGGTCGGGGGTGCCGATCGACCTCGCCGAGCTCAAGCCGCAGCACCTCGAGGACCTCATCGAGCACCTGGACGAGGTCCTCGTCGACATCGACGAGGCCGACAGCACGGTCCAGGTGTTCTGCGAATGACGCGGCCGGGGGAACCGGGCCCATCAGCCCCGGAGGTCTCCTTGGCTGCGCCTGGCGCGTCCTCGCCCGCCCTCCGCGCGTCCGACGCGGACCGCGACCGGGTGATCGACCTGCTGCGCGCGGCCGTCGCCGACGGCCGGCTCGACCCGGCCGAGTTCGACGAACGGCTGACCGCCGCGCTCACCGCACGCACCGTCGAGGCGCTGACCCCGCTCACCACCGACCTGCTCGCTTCGTCCGGCGGCGGCCCGCTCCTCCCGCCGTTCGGGGGAGCGCCGTCCGAACCGGCGGTCGAGGTTCTCACCCTTCGCGAGCGGCACGGCTCGGTGCGCCGCGAGGGCCGTTGGACGCTGCCGCGCCGGCTGGTGCTGCGCACCGCGTGGTCCGACGTGCTGCTGGACCTGACCGGCGCGGTGCGCGTCGCGCCCGAGCTGGTCATCGAGCTGAAGGTGAGCGGCGGCGCCATCGTCCTGCTCCTCGCCCCGGGCATGGTGGTGGACGCCAACGGGCTGTCGGCGCGGCACAGCGTCCTGGCGATCACGCGGGACGCGGGCGATGACGCACCGGAGACGCTGCGCGTCCGCGTGGTGGGCCGGTTGCGGCACGGCCACCTCGAAACCCGGTGGCGGTCGCCACGAGCTCCGGAACGACGAGAATAGGGACATGCCCAAACGCCGATCCGAGCCCTGTCCCTGCGGGCTGCCCCTTCCCTACCGCGACTGCTGCGGGCGGCTGCACCGTGGAGAGGAGCAGGCCGAAACGGCCGAGCGGTTGATGCGGTCCCGTTTCAGCGCCTTCGCGGTGCTGGACGCGGACTACCTGCTGCGGAGCTGGCATCCCGCGACACGGCCGCAGAACCTCGACTTCGAGCCGGGGCTGCGGTGGGAGCGGCTGGAGATCGTCCGGACGGCGGACGGCGCGGCCGGGGACACCCGGGGCGTCGTGGAGTTCCGGGCGCACTACGTGCAGGACGGGCAGCGCGGCCAGCTCCACGAGGTGAGCCGCTTCGTCCGCCATGACGATGCCTGGGTGTACGTGAACGGCCGCGTCGAGCCCTGAGACAGTCCGTCCGCGGCTCGTCCGCCCAGGCACAACCAGGCGGACGAGCCGAAGGCCGGTGACCGTGCGGACGGTCAGCTCCGCGCGAAGACCTGCAGGCGGCTCAGGTCACCGTTGAAGTAGTCCTGGTCGCCGGGGAACGTGCCGCTGTCGGACCACTGCCAGATGGTCTGGTACGTCCAGTTGTAGGGCATCGTCCCCGGGCTGCCGCTGTAGTTGGCGATCATCAGCGGGTTGGTGGAGGCGAAGGCGCCGCGGTTGCCGGTGCACTGCGACCACCAGCTCGTCGAGGTGTAGATCGCCGGGTAGCGGCCGGTGCGGGCGTGGTAGCGGTCGCTGAACGACAGGATCCAGCTGACCATCGCGGTCTGCGAGAGTCCGTAGCAGGCCGCGCCGTACGGGTTCCACTCCATGTCGAGCAGGCCCGGCAGCGTGCGGCCGTCGGCGGACCAGCCGCCTCCGTGGTTGACGAAGTAGTCCGCCTGCGTCGCTCCGGACGAGTTGTTGGGCACCGCGAAGTGGTACGCGCCCCGGATGAGCCCCACGTTGTAGGAGCCGTTGTACTGCTGCGCGAAGTACGGGTTGGTGTAGCTGGTGGACTCGGTGGCCTTGACGTAGGCGAACTTCGCGCCGTTGGCGGCCACCGACGACCAGTTGACGTTGCCCTGCCATCCGCTCACGTCGAGGCCGGGGGTCTGGGTGACGGCGAGCGCGGGCTGGGCGGGCGCGCGGCGGACGTGCTCG
>NZ_JBFAOF010001040.1:0-2370 GCF_040675125.1 Spirillospora sp. NPDC049652
CGCAGGACAGCCAGAGCGTGTTGGACGGCCCGACGGCCGCGATCAGCAGCCCGCCGCACGCCTGCCCGGCGATCTGCGCGCCGCCCGCCGTCATCGTGAAGACGGACCGGCCGAGCACGTAGCCGCCGTCCCCGGGCAGGATCTCGCTGAGCATCGCCCAGGTGGACGCGGACGCGAGCGGCATCAGCAGGCCCAGCGCGAACATCACGCACAGCGTGCCGCCGACCGGCAGCACGTCGGTGGCGAGGAAGGCGGTCGTCGCGGACTGGACGAGGTAGACGCCGACGAGAAGCCGCCGGGGCGGCAGCCGGTCGGTGTGCGAGAGCAGGAGCGCGCCGCCGATGACGTAGGGGAACATCTCGGCGGTGTAGGCGAGGGCGGCGAGCAGCGACGATCCGGTTCGCTGGTACACCAGGACGGAGAGCGCGAGCATCCGCACCATGTCGCCGCCGACGAGGATCACCCGGAGCGCGAACAGGACCCGGAACTCGCGGACGGCGAAGATGTCGCGGTAGGCGACGGTGGCGGGGGACGTGGTGGAAGTCGTCGTCACGAAACGCACCATCGCGGCATATTGCCTACAACGCTAAGGTTTCGGGCAGGAGCGAAACATGGCGTGGATCGAGGTCGGTCCAGGGGATGTCACCGCCTCGCGGTTCGCGGTGTCGCCCCTGGTAGAGGTCACCAGCGCGCTCGGCGTGCTGGCCGGACGGCACGAGACCGGGCCGCTGGAGCCGTGGGTGCGGCGCGCGCGCCCGGCGTTCCGCGCGCTGATGGAGGACCCGGCCGTCCGGGCGCTGGCCTACCTGCGCCGGCGCGGCGGCTACGTGGCCGACTTCGTGACCCCGCCGCCCGACCGCGTCCACATCACGCTGGACGAGCAGCTGGCGCAGGTGAGGGCCACGCCGCCGGCGCTCGCGCGGTTCGAGCTGGCGCAGAACCGGGCGGGCCTCGCCGCGCCGGACCGGGGCGTCCGCGCCGTCCTGGACTCGCCCGACGTGGTGCCGCTGCTCGCCGGCGGCCTGGCGAGGGCGTTCGCCGCGCTCATCGCGCCGGACTGGCCCACCATCCAGACGATCTTCGAGCGGGACCTGCTGTACCGGGCCGGCCGGCTGGCCGTCTACGGCTGGGCCGAGGCCCTCGCCGGGCTGTCCCCGCGCGTCCACTGGCACCCGTCCGAGACCGGCGGGCTGATCGAGCTCTCCGGCCTGGACGGCCCCCGGGTGTCCCTGAACGGCGCGGGGCTCCTCTTCCAGCCCTCGGTCTTCGCCGGGCTCGGCTACTCGACCGAGCCGCCCTGGCGGAACACGCTGTCCTACCGGGCGCGCGGCGTCGCGACCCTCTGGTCCCGGCACGCGCCGCCGAACGACGGCCTGCCGAGGCTCATCGGCCGCACCCGCGCCGACGTCCTGCGCGCCCTGGACGAGCCGACCACCACGACCCGCCTGTCCGCGCTGCTCACCATGAGCCTCGGCAACGTCGGCGACCATCTGGCCGTCCTCCGCGACTGCGGCCTGGTGGCCCGCGACAGGTACGGACGCGCCGTCCTGTACCGGCGCACCGAACTGGGCGACGCCTTGCTGAACAGCGAAGTCCCGCCCTGATCGAAAGGTCAGTACCGCAGGACGGCTCTGACCTCGAACCCGCCGTCCGGGGTCGGCCCGGCCGCGAACTCGCCCTCGTGCGCGAGCGCGCGTTCCCGCATCCCGACCAGCCCGAAGCCGCCCCCGGACGTCCCGCCGCGCGCGGGCCCGCTGTCGCGCACCCGGATCTCAAGCGTTCCTGGCCGGTTCCGGACAACGACCCGGCACCGCGCGGACGCCTCGGCATGCCGCCGCACGTTCGCCAGGGCCTCCTGGACGATCCGGAACGCCGCCAACTGCACCCCGCCGGGCACCTCGTCCGCCCGCAGGCCGTCCGTGCGCAGGCCGTCCGCGCGCAGGTCGAGCCGCGCCCCTGCGGCGACGACGAGCGCGGGCAGTTCGCCCAGGCCGGGGGCGGGTTCGAGGGCGGCCTCCTCAGCGTCCCCGCGCAGCACACCGAGCATCGCCCGCATCTCGCCTAGCGACTTCCGGCTGACCTCCTCGATCACCTCCAGCGCCCGCCGCGCCTCGTCCGGACGCTCGGCCACCACGTGGTTGGCGACCCCGGCCTGGACGGCGATCAGGCCCATCCCGTGCGTCACCACGTCGTGCATCTCGCGCGCGATCCGGAGCCGTTCGTCCGTCCGCGCCCGCTCGATCTCGCGCTCGGCGTTCCGCCGCCGCTCGGCGACGGCGCGTCCGGCCGTCCAGGCGCCGCCGAGGAGCACGAGCCCGAGCAGCGCGCGCGGCAGGACGGTCCCGACCGCGCCCGCCGGAGCGCCCGCGC